>NZ_JAVETM010000040.1:0-31782 GCF_034006065.1 Desulfobotulus sp.
GGCTTCTCCCTGTTTGAATGGTTGCAATCAAAAAAACTGTTGCATCAGACATCAGGCATGTTGCAGCAATATTTAAAGAAGGTGTTTTTTGTGTTTGGGCTCATGGTTTTAGCAAATTTCGCCTCTGATACCGGAAGTCCATGGGAAAACAGGGGCAAAAAAGAATCTGATTATCACGAACCTTCACCCATTTACCACGAACCTTCAGCCATTTACCACGAACCTTCAGCCATGCGAACCTTCAATCAGGGAAACTGAAGGCCAGATTTTACATCTGCCCGCATTAAAATATCCGCTCGCACCATGGCATGGCCTGAACAAACGCACCAACAAACTGTGGCTGAGTCAGGATAGTAATCAGAAAAAATAAAAAGCCTTGGAAAAATGGGATTAACCGCCTGATTTCCCGGAGAACGATCAGGCGGGACTCTTCCGAATCAAACGGAATCAAAAAAGACTCCGGATAAAACAGTTGCTGCTGCTTTTCTCCTGAGGACTGCTTTCACTGCTGTCTTTCACAGCCCTTGGATTGGGATGGTAGCTTTTTGTATCCACCCCAAGCCCCATGCCTTCAGCGATGGATTCCCAGGGGATGAACTTGAAGTTGGGGTTGGAGAAAGTGCCGTCCGGATTTGTGTTCCTGCCGTCCTGAATCACAAGAAGGCCCTTGGGAAAGCGTTCGCCCATGGGGACATTCACCACCTCCATGCCGTCACACTCCTCGCTGCCGTCAATCCCTCTCCCGTTGTCCACCACCACAAAGCTGCCGATGAAGGCATTGTCTCCCTTGCGCTCATACACGGCAAAGGAATTGGAACCCTGGCTGGAAACCAGCAGATAGCCTTCCCCGCTGGCACCGTAGTAAAGGGCGATCCCTTCGATGTCCGGAACGAGGTGTCCGTTTTTTCCCCCAAGGGCTACGGGTGTCAGGGGAAGTGTGGCATCATCGGGTTCTGCTCCGATTTTGAATACGCCCACCTCTTCCTGGCAGATGTAGAGAATACCCGCCTCCTGATCCACGGTCAGGCCTTCGGCCTGCTCGTCATTCTTGCCGCCGGTGAGGTCAATATCCCGTACGGCCTTCCAGGTGACAGTGCCCGATGTCGTGGGGATCAGCTCCAGCTGGCGGATTTTCCAGGTGGCTGCCTGGGTGACAAAGGCATAAAATTTTCCACTTGCAGGACTCTTGTACAGGGCCAGACCGTAGGGCGTGTCCTCGGAGGGCTCTCCACCAAAAATAACCTCTGCTCCCGGATCCGTGATGTTTCTCAGATAGGGCGCGGATTCCGAGATGGCGTAGATGGCCAGTTTGTCGCCAGCCCTGTCCGAGAAAACGGCAATATCGAGGATCTCCTGCCCTACCCCCATGGCATAGGCCACATCCACATTGTTGTAACGCACATTTCCGGGGTTCACATCCACAAGGGTTTCACCCTTCACCGTATAGATGGAGTATCCCGCCTTTTTCTGGGTGCAGATCACAAGGCTTTTTTCCGGATCTTCGGGATGCACCCAGAAAGCGGGGTCATCGGCATCGCTGCCGCCGGACTCCGGAACCGCGGTTTCCAGAACGGGCCGTACAAGGACAGCGGTGTTGGGCGCAAAATTGATGTCACCCGCCGTCATCCGTGCACGGGCCACCATGCTGGCCGAAGCCTGATTCGCGTCATAGGCTCCCTCTCCCGTAAGAAAGCCCCAGGCCCAGACACTGCCGTCCATGGACTGACGGGCGCTTCTGAAGCGGGAAGCTCCATCCGGAGCCCGGCCCTGGATACCCATGTCCGCACCTCCGAAAAACCGGTCGCCTGTGCTGTCCGCCCAGCCTGCGGCATCCAGCACGCTGGCTCCATGAGGCAGGCCGGAGATGGACCCTGTGGCATCCATGTCAAGTTTCGTGCCGATGGTGGGCGGGGTCTGACTGTACACAAGGAGTACGGAAAGACTTTCCGGGGAGAAAAAACCGCTTTCCGGCATACGGGAGAGCACCGTGGTGGCAGGCGGCACCTCCGGCATTTCCGCCCCTTGAGCTTGGATAAGCGCCAGTCCGTTGCCGCCCAGGGTAAAGGAACCGAGGGAAAGTACCTGGAGAATTTCTCCTGCATTCGCCGCCTTGCCGGACACGGCAAGCAGGTGGAGATCGGAAACGGCGGTCATGGGATTGCCCGTCAGCTCCACCCAGGGCTGAAGACCGCTTCCTGAAGGGGGGGTGACAAGCATCTCGTTTAAGAGGACAAAGGGCGCTTCCACAAAATTTTCCCTGCCCGGAGTAATGCGGGCGTTGGGCGGAAGGTTTGCCGAAGCCTTGGCCGGATCATAGCGGCGCTCCGTGTTATCACCCATGTCGATGAGATCCCCGTTGCACCAGGCGTTAGCTTCACTGACCCCGTTTTTTCCCAGAAAGCGGGTGGCGAAATCCGGGTTGGAGGAACTCTGGGTCAGAATGGCGGGAGAATAGACCTTCCCGCCACCCTTGTCCTGCCAGCCGACGCTATCGGTGATGCGGGCGTTGCCGAGGCTGAGCACGCCCTGGTCGTCCGGATCCAGATCCATGCCTGTGCTAATGCCTTCGGCCTGATGCAGCACCATGAATGTGATGGCATCGTGGGGAAAGAGGCCATTTTTTTCTGCTTTGCCGTCTTTCATCACCCGGAACTCCGGAGCAGGGATGGAAGTGGTGTCCGGATGACGGTCGGTGTAGGCATCCGGGTGGTGGAGCAGCACAAGACCATTGGCTCCCGCCTGAAACCCGTCAAGATTCCTGGCATAGATCACCTTGCCGGGATTCTTGCTGCCATCCAGGGCAAGAAAGGTGTAGCCGTCAAGGGGAATCCCCGGTGTTGTCAGAAGCTCTATGAATTCCATGTGGTCATCATTGCCCGGTGGATTGATGCCGATTTCGTTGAGCAGTACAGCTGCGCTGGCATTCCCCATCCCCATAAGGGCCAGGGTGCTGAGACCTGCGCAGAAAGCTCTGATCTGACGCTTCACGTTTTTCTCCTTTAAGATAAATTGGATATAAAAATAAAAAGCTCCGGGCATGAAAAAATTCTTTTCCATGCCAGAAAGCAGGGTACGCCCTTATTTTTCCCGGCCCAGAGAAACACTTAAGGCCAGAGATCGCTGAAGGAGCAGAAAGACGCAGAGGGGCGGCAGCAGGGTCAGAACCGCTCCCGCCATGACCACGCCCCAGTGGGTGGCATCCTGACCTGAGGTCATCATGCGGAGGCCCACCTGCACCATCTGCCTGGAGCCGTCCCGGATGATCACAAGGGGCCAGAGGTACTGGTTCCAGACATAAACGAAATCGATGAGAGCCATGGCGGCGATGACGTTGCGGCTCATGGGCAGCAAAATCCGCAGCATGAAGGCTGAAAGCCCCACCCCGTCCACCCGGGCCGCGTCCACCAGCTCCAGGGGAATCTGGAGAAAGTGCTGGCGGAACAGAAAGACGCTGGTGGCGGAAGCCATGAAGGGCACGGTGAGGGCAAAGGCACTGTCCGCCCATCCCAGAGCCGTCACCCGGTCAAAGAGGGCCACGATCATGATTTCCGTGGGCATCATGAGGGTCATGAGCACGAATGCGAAAAAAAATCCCCGGAAGGGCAGGCGGAAATAGACAAAGGCCGTTGCCGCAAGAAAGGCGGTCAGGGTTTTTCCGAGGGTCACCGTAATGGCGATGAAAAGGGAGTTTTTCATGTAAAGCCCCAGCCTGTAGGTTTCCCAGGCCAGGCTGTAGTTTTCAGAGGTGGCTGTACCAAAGGCAAGCTTTGGGGGAAAGGAGAAGATCTGGGCCGGAGTCTGGGTGGAAAAAACAAGGGCCAGCAGAACCGGAGCCCCCACCACCGCCACCGCAAAAAGAAGCGTGAGATGGGAGAACATGCCTTTCCCCCAGCCCTCCTTCTGTCTGAAAAGCGAAAAAACTTTCCTCATTGCCTTCCTCCGTAATGAATGCCCCTTCCATAGGTTCTGAACTTCACCAGAGTGAGAAAGGCCACGGCCCCGAGGAGAAGCACGGATTGGGCGGCGGCACTTCCCGTTTTCAGAAATTCGAAACCATCCCGGTACAGGCTGTAGATCATGAGGAGGGTAGCATCGGAAGGTCCGCCCTTTGTGATGAGGTCCACCACGGGAAAGACATCAAAGACCGCATACATGAGGTTCACCACCAGAAGAAAAAGGGTCATGGGCGCAAGGAGGGGCAGAAAAACCCGCAGAAGCCGCATCACATGGCCAGCACCGTCCATGCGTGCGGCTTCCAGCACGTCTCTGGGCAGGCTGGAAAGGGCTGCGAGGTAAAAGATGAGGTTGTAGCCGATGTTTTTCCAGATGGCGGCTCCCACCACCACGGTCATGGCCAGGGCCGGGCTGGCCAGCCAGTCCGGATGACGGCCGAAAAGGGCGTCAAGGCCTGCGTTCACAAGCCCCACCTGATTGCTGAAAAGAAAAAGAAAAATCACCCCCGCCACAGCGGGAGACAGGGCATAGGGCCAGATGAGAAAAAGACGGTAAAAACCCCTGCCCCCTTTCACCCCATGCACAAGAAGGGCAAGGAGAAGCCCCAGTCCCATGCCCCCTGTGACGGTGAAAAAGGTGAAGATCAGGGTGGCCTGGAACATTCTCCGGTATCCCGGCTCAAAAAAAAGATCCCGGTAATTGCCAAGGCCGCAGAATTCCTCCCGAAGCCCCAGAAAGGCCACCTGATGAAAGGAAAGGCGCAGGGTCTCCAGAATGGGGCCATATAAAAACATCACGAGGATGAGCAGGGTGGGCAGCAGAAACAAAAGCCCCAGCCATCGGTTTGAGGAAAAGGGTGTGGAAATGTTCATGCAACGCTCCATGCAAAGGGGCGACTGAATCCAGCCGCCCCGCAGCATCGTTTTCGTGCAGGAAACCCGATCCGGACGGGCTTCCTATTTCACGGACCGGTTGTAATCCTGAAGGGCCTTATCCGCCCGCGTGTCCGCTTCCTTCAGGGCCTTTTCCACGGGAGTGCCGCTCAGAATCTGCTGCATGGCGTCGGTGATGATGGTGCGGATCTCGGGGAAGGGTCCCAGCAGGGCGCCCTGGGAGGCGCGGTTCACCCGTGTGGAAAGGAGCTGCTCAAAGGCTGCGGTGTAGGCGGGGTTCTTCTCAAACCAGCCCTGATTTTTCACCACATCACAGGAGCTGGTGCGCACGGGGAAATACCCCGTTCCCTTGTGCCAGCGTACCCCGTTTTCCGTGTTGGTGAGCCAGAGAAGGAAGGTTCTTGCGGCCTCCATTTCTTCGGGGCTTTTATCCCGCGTCATCCAGATGGAAGCGCCGCCCACCACAACACCGTTGCGTTCCATGCCGTCAGGCGCAGGAAGGGGCCCGGTTCCCAGGGCATAACCGTTTTCAAAGGCCGCAGCCTGATGGAAGGTCACATCCGAGGTGGAAGTGATGAGCATGCCGGTCTGGCCGGAAACAAAGAGCTTGTTGGCCCCGTCCCAGTCCTCGGGCTTGCCGGAATAGGCGTAGAGTCCCTTGTCGTAAAGCTCCTTCCACCAGGTGGCCGTACGCATCATGGCGGGGGAGTCGAGGTGGGTTTCGGTGGCCCGTCCTGCCCTGCCGTTTTCATTGTTGGCCAAGAGGGCTCCCTGCATGCTTATCCATTGTTCCACAAACCAGGAGTGCAGGGGCCAGGTGATGCCCTTAACCGCCGCTTTGGAGCGCACGATCTGCTCCGCAGCCTTCATGATCTCCCCGTAGGTTTTTGGTGGATTTTCCGGATCCAGGCCCGCCTTGCGGAAGATGTCCTTGTTGTAATAAAGGACAGGGTTGGAGGAGTTCCAGGGAATGGAGTTGAACTGTCCGTTGATGGTGTAGTAGTTGGCCACAGGGGGAATATAGTCTTCAAGATCCCGAAGGGCGGAGGCCTCAAGTCCCTGGGCAAAGGGGGTGAAGATCCCGGAATCCAGGGCCATCTGGGTACCCACTTCAAAGATATGCACCATGTGCGGAGATTTTTTCTGGCGATGGGCCAGAATGGTGGCGTTGAGGGTATCCCGGTAGGAGCCCTTGTACTCGGCCTTCACCTCAATCTGGGGATGGGTGAAGTTGAAATCCGCCACCATACGCTCAATAAAGGCGATGTTTCCGCCTCCCATGGCGTGCCAGAAGGTGACTTCCACCTTTTTGGGTGCGGCGGCGAGAGCGCTTCCCGCCATGACCAGACCCAGAACAATACTGCATGCAGCACGAGCCCACTTTACCATCCGTCTGTCTCCCTGTGATTGTTAAGTTTATTTCATGCGGCGGAGGCCGTCTGTGCCGGACTTAAGCATCTGCCGCTTTGTGCATCAAAAAAGTAGAAATCCTCTTCCCGCGCATGGAGATGAAGGGTCTCTCCCTCCCGCACCCTGTGGCCGGAAGCCCTGAACCGCACGGGAATGCCTGCACTTTCCCCATGCACCAGAAGATCGCCGCCTACGGGTTCGAGAAGGCGGACATCCGCCACCATGGCGGATCTTTTGTCTTGAGGGCCTGCAGGCCGCAGATGTTCCGGCCGCACGCCCACGGTGAGTTTCTTTTCACCGTTGAGAATCCGCTGACGCGCGTCTGAAAGCAGGATGCGGCCCCCGTTTTCAAGAAGGACAGCGCCGTGAGCATCCCGCAGGCCGGAAAAAAAATTCATGGAAGGGGTACCGATGAAGCCCGCCACAAAACGATTGACCGGGGAAGCGTACAGATCCTTCGGGCAGGCGATCTGCACGATTTTTCCCGCCTCCATCACGGCGATGCGGTCTGCGATGGTCATGGCCTCGGACTGGTCGTGGGTGACATAGACCATGGTGGTGCCCAGACGGCGCTGGAGTTCCCTGATCTCAATGCGCATCTGCATGCGAAGGGCGGCGTCGAGGTTGGAGAGGGGTTCATCGAGGAGAAAAAGTCTCGGGTTCCGCACAAGGCAGCGGCCCATGGCCACCCGCTGGCGCTGGCCTCCGGACAGGGCCGCAGGCTTTCTCCTGAGAAGATCGGAAAGTCCCAGCATGGCGGCGGTTGTGGCCACAAGGCGCTTGCGCTCGGCTTTGGGGATGCCCCGGGCCCGCAGGGGAAAGGCCATGTTTTCCTCCACACTCATGTGGGGATAGAGGGCATAGCTCTGGAACACCATGGCCACGTTGCGTTTTTCCGGAGACCTGCGGGTGATGTCTTCTCCCCCCAGTCGGAGGGAGCCTGCGTCCGGCTGGTCGAGGCCTGCGATGAGGCGCAGCAGCGTGCTCTTACCGCTTCCCGAAGGCCCGACGCAGACGAGAAGCTCTCCTGCGGCGATTTCAAGGTTCACTCCGGAAAGCACGGGAATGCCTCCCAGCTTCTTTTCCACATTCTTCAGAACAAGATCTGTCATGCCATGGCCCCCTGGTGTTGCGAAATAAAGATTCCGCCT
Source organism: Desulfobotulus sp. (assembly GCF_034006065.1). Taxonomy (NCBI): domain Bacteria; kingdom Pseudomonadati; phylum Thermodesulfobacteriota; class Desulfobacteria; order Desulfobacterales; family Desulfobacteraceae; genus Desulfobotulus; species Desulfobotulus sp. Next base: position 7,409 of record NZ_JAVETM010000040.1, read on the forward strand.
TCATGCCATGGCCCTGTTCGGGTTTTGTTGGGAATGGATGGATATTGTGTTCGGAATGCGGAAAGCGATGGGGCAAGGGGAGGGCGTTTTGGGGGAGGCCTGGGTATGGTCTGCGTCACGTTTTGTGACGCAGATGCGTAGGAGACTCAGGTCTTCGCCGCGTCTATGGGGTGAAGACCTGGGAATTCTTCTGGAGAAGGGCTTTCAAGGTGCATGGACGGGGACGATGCTGAGGATCCGCAGGCCCGGAAATATGAAGGTTCTGACGGAGACCAAGAGCCTTTGGGCCGCTGGGTTCGGTGACTCGTCTTTCCCAATCGTACGTTTCAGATTCTGCTTTCAGGCGCCTGACTGCACGGACTCGCCCCCATGTTTCAGGCTGAAGGTGGAAGATTGAGCCTGTACCTGAGTGAGAAGGGTTCTCAGAGGATCCTGGGACTGGCGCAGGGCGGTGTATTCTCGGGCAATCATGGAAAGGGGGCGGTCTTCGGTATCAGAGAAGAAGCTGCTTTGGCCCTTTCCCGTGGTGATTTGCTGGAGGCTTTTGTGCAGCCCCAGAGAGGCAAAGGCATTTTTGAAGGAAGTATCTTCCTGCAGACGTTTTTCAAGTTCCCATGCCCCCCCACTCTTGCTGCTGACCTTGATACTTCCCTTTTCCGTGAGACGGAGGGTGACTTCCGCATCTTCAGGGATGCCCGCCTCGGTCCTGGCCTGGAGGATGCGTTCATTAACGGTATCCAGAATGGCCTTGTGGCTGTCTTCCAGCATGGTTTTTGTGATTTTTCCGCTGATGGGGAGTCCCATGTTTTCCCGGAGTTTGGCACCCTGCACCTCTTCGGAAAGACTGACCCGATCCTGGCGGTTGCCTGTGGCTGCGGTGTCGGTGTTCGCCCGGGTTCTGCTGCTTAGCGCACTGGGGGTATTCTGTATTTTTCTTTCATCGTTGCGTTCCGTGAGAACCGTATCGCTTCGCTGGTAGGCCTGAATTCCTGTGATCATGGGTTTGCCTCCTTATATCGTGCACGCGCCCTCTGGGCGTTTGGGCTTGTTTCTGTAAGGACCCATAAGCAAAAATGGTGCCGTTATTCTTAATTCTGGAATGCGGGGATGATGGGACCCCTGCGGGATGATTTTTTTTTTAGGGATCCTGAGGGTTTACTGCAAGATTCTGAGAAGGGATGCCAGACACTGGGGGCTCAAAAGAGGCCCATGTTTTGTCCTGGCAGTGGAATGGGGGAAAAAGATGCCGAGCTGGGTGGATATTTTGGCGGGGGATGTTTGACAGGCCGGAGGCTGGGTTGTAGTCTTCGTCCTGCGATACGCCGAAATCCTTTGGGGTGACCTTTGCCTTCTTTGGAGGGCATTGTGTGCGTAGCATTTTTGTCAGGATGCGGTCCGTGAGGCCGTATACGGATATACAAATATGGAGAAAGGAAGTGAAAATGGGAAAAAAAGTACTGGTCATCGGTGCTGTGGCCCTGGGATCCAAGGCCGCCTGCCGTCTCAAACGCCTGGAGCCCGATGCGGAAGTGCTGCTCATGGATCAGGATGAACACATTTCCTACGGGGGGTGCGGAATTCCCTATTATGTATCCGGAGATGTGGCGGATGCCTCAGCTTTACAGAGTACAAGCTTTCACATGCTCCGGGACGAGCGTTTTTTCAAGGATTGCAAAGATATTGATGTCATGACCCGTACACGGGTTACGACCATAGACCGTAAGGCAAAACGTGTAGAGATTCTTAAAAGCGATGGAACCTCTGCGTGGTTGTCCTATGATAAGCTTGTGATCGGTACAGGTTCCAGGGTCCGGGATCTGAAAATTCCGGGGCAGGAGCTGGCTGGCGTTTTTTCTGTGGGGTCTTTGAGAGATGCCATCCAGATCAAGGCCGCCATCGCTTCCGGCCAGGTGGGAACTGCGGTTGTGGTGGGTGCGGGGTTCATTGGCCTTGAGATGGCGGAAGCCCTGGCAGACATGTGGGGCATTGAAACCACGGTGATTGAGATCGCAGACCAGATCATGCCCGGCTTTGTGGGGCCTGAGATGGCAAAAATGGCCCAGACCCACATGGAGGCCAAGGGGGTGACTTTCCGTCTGCGCCAGAGCGTGATCCGGCTGGAAGGAGAGGCAGGGCAGGTGACCGGTGTGGTGACCGAAAAGGAAAGTTTTGATGCAGACCTTGTGATTCTGGCGGCGGGTATTGTACCCAATGGTGAGCTGGCCGCCGCCGCAGGGCTTGAGGTGGGCTTCAATGGCGGCATTGTGGTGGATGCGCACATGCGTACGGAAGATCCGGATATTTATGCGGGTGGGGATTGTGTGCTGGTTCCCAATGCCATCACAGGGAAGCCGGGGTATTATCCCCTGGGCTCCCTTTCCAACCGCCAGGGCCGGGTCATCGGGGACAACCTTGCGGGAAAGGATTCTGTTTCCCCCCCAGTGGTGGGCAGTTTTGTGGTCAAACTTTTTGATGTCTGCCTCTGTGGCGCGGGTCTCACCCTGAAAAAAGCCCTGGAAGAAGGATTTGACGCCATCAGTGTGCGCATGTGCCAGCTGGACCGGGCGCATTTTTATCCCACCAAGGAACTGATGTATCTGGAGCTGGTGGTGGATCGCAGCACCCGACAGGTCTTGGGTATTCAGGGGGTGGGCAGCAAGGGCGACGCTACCGTGGGGCGTATCAACGCTGTGGCTGCTCTCTTATCCCGCAAGCCCAGGGTGGAGGATATTTCCAATCTTGAGCTTGCCTATTCACCGCCCTTTTCTTCGGCCATGGACATTGTCAATGCCCTGGGGAATGTGGCGGACAATCTGCTGGATGGTCGGATGCACCCCATCGGCTGTGAGGTCTTTGCGGAAACCTGGGAAAAAATCGAAAAAGGCGAGGTATGTCTCATTGATTGCCGGGCGCGGGCGGATGCAAAGGTGTATGAAGAAAAATATCCGGGCATCTGGAAAGGTATTCCTCAGGATGAGCTTTTGCGCAGGATGGATGAGCTGCCCAAAGACAAGCCCATCGTGCTGATCTGTAATACCGGGGTGCGTTCCTACGAGGCCCAGCTGAACCTGAGAGCCATGGGGCATACGGACAATGTCACGGTGTTTGGCGGGGTGGCCATGCTGAAGCACTGGGGAATGGATATCTGAGGCTTGAAGGCAGGACTTTGGGGGCCATGCCGAAGGTCAGACGTTTTTTTCGGCATGGCCCTGATATCTAAAAAGATGGTTTTCTATTGTTCAAGAAGCCGAAGACTCTGAACCTGGGCGCGGACCTCTTCAATGAGTTTAAGGTCGTCTTTGTGGAACTGTACGGCAATCCCCTTTTCTCCGGAACGGACCACGACCCCAAGCAGGCTGAGATAGCTGGCGTTGGGAAAGGGAATCACCAGATTGATTTCCGTTCCGGGCGGCAGGAGGTGGCGGGTTTTGATGAAAACACCCCCGCCGCTGATGTCAAGGATATACTCCCTGAATTCCAGATCCTGGGCGCTGTAAACCACGGGGCTGAAGTAGTTTTGCCGGGCGTCTTTTCGTTTTTCTGGGAAGTCGTCCATGGCGGGATCCTTGATGGAAGGGGAGAAAAGAAAATGGGGCGATCCGCTGCAGAAATCGCCCCGTATACCGGGTGGGAGGAAAGGAGGAGGGGAAAACTTTATGAACACACTACAAAACAATGTTTATTCTGGCAATGGGTGATTTGTATTATTTTTTCTGGGAAAATTTCCTGAGCTTCCGGGGAGGGGCAGAAACAGGGGCGGGATTTTCCGGAAAATTAAGCAGCGAAAAACGAGGATGGAGGCATATTATGGAAAAGGGCAGTGTGCTTATTACGGGCGCATCGTCGGGTTTTGGCGAAGCCTGCGCCCGCTGGTACGCAAAACGCGGGTATCCCCTGATTCTCGCCGCCCGGAGACGGGATCGGCTGGAAGCCCTGGCGGAAAAGCTTGATACCCCGGTGTTTCTCATGTGCCTGGATGTGCGGGAGAGGATTGCAGTGAAAGAAGCACTGGAATGTATACCCGAAGGGTTTTCCGGGGTTGAGATCCTCATCAACAACGCGGGGCTGGCCCTGGGGCTTGCGCCTGCTGCGGAGGCGGATCTGGATGACTGGGAAACCATGGTGGATACCAACATCAAGGGACTTATGTATCTTACCCGGGGGCTTTTGCCTGGAATGGTGGAAAGGCGGAGGGGGCATATTGTGAACATGGGGTCCGTTGCCGGAAGCTGGCCCTATCCCGGAGGAAACGCCTATGGAGCCACCAAGGCCTTTGTGGAGCAGTTTTCAAGGAATCTGCGCTGTGATGTTCTGGGCAAGGGCATCCGGATAACCAATATAGCGCCGGGTATGGCGGAAACGGAGTTTTCCCTCGTGCGTTTCAAGGGGCAGGCGGATAAGGCGGCGGAGACCTACCAGGGAGTGGAGGCGCTTTCCGCGGAGGATATTGCAGAGATTGTGGGCTGGGTGACCACGCTGCCTCAGCATGTGAACATCAACCATCTGGAAGTCATGCCTACCCAGCAGGCCTGGGGACCTTTTGCGGTGAGCCGGGATGTCTGAGAAGTCGAAATGCAAAAAGCCGATCCTTGCGGGATCGGCCTTCTCTTGTTGGATCTGTTTGGTCGGGGCGAGAGGATTTGAACCTCCGACCCCTAGCACCCCATGCTAGTGCGCTACCAGGCTGCGCTACGCCCCGACACAAAACGAGAGCTTGTCTACCACCAGGCCTTGGTGGTGTCAAGCAAAAGGATGGAAAAAATGTCAGGCCTTGAAAAAAAAATGCAGAGGCTCGGAGGAAGACGTCCTTCATCCCACCTGCGGGCTCTTCCGCCGCCCCTTTTTCCCGGAGCCTGCATTGGCGTGGTGGCACCGGCGGGTGCACCGGATATCAGCGCCCTCGAAGCGGGACTGGAGGAGGTTCGGCGGCGCGGGTATGATGTGAAGGTGGCAGATCAGGTCTATCTGCGGGATGATCTTGGTTTTGCGGGTCCGGATATCCTGCGGGCAGAAACACTGATGGATTTTTTTGAGGATCCTTCGGTGGATGGTCTCTGGATGGCCAGGGGAGGGTATGGCTGCACCCGTCTTTTTTCCCATCTGGAGGCCCGGCGCATTGCTCCTTTTCCTAAGAGGCTCATGGGTTTCAGTGATGCGACGGCCCTTTTGTCCTTTCTCTGGGGAGATTGTGGCATGGCGGGTTTCCATGGTCCTGTGCTGACCCAGCTGGGACGCTTGCCTGAGCCGGACAGGGCTGCGGCCTTTGGGGCCTTTGGATGGGATGGTAAGGGCTCCCTTGCCATGCCTTTTGCGGGGATGTTACGGGAAGGACAGGCCAGGGGGTGGCTCTGTGGCGGAAACCTGACCATGCTCTCCCACCTCCTGGGAACCCCCTGGTGTCCGGATTTTTCGGGTTCTCTACTTTTTCTTGAGGATGTGAACGAGGCGGGCTATCGCATTGATCGCATGCTCTGTCATCTGTCCATGGCCGGGGTGATGGATGAAATTGCGGGCCTCATCCTCGGATCGTTTACCGGGTGCGGCAATACGGATACTCTCTATGCCCGCATCCTTGCCCATGTTCCGCCCGGACTTCCGGTGGCCTGGGGCCTGCCCCTGGGCCATGGAGAGACCCACCAGCCGCTTCTCTGGGGGGCGGAGGGTTTTCTCGATGCGGAAGCCGGACTTCTGAGATGGGAGTGGAATCATGCCTGCCCTTGATGTGTTGCTGGAAGCCGGTGTCCGGGAAAAGGTCTTTCCCGGCGCTTCCGCCTGGCTTGGTGTGGAAGGGCGTTGTGTCTGGTCCGGGGTCTCGGGGAATGCGGGTTTTTCCCCAAAAAAGAAGGTGGGGCATGATACCTTTTTTGATCTTGCTTCTCTGACCAAAGCGCTGGGAACCACCCTTGCCCTCATGGCGCTTGTGGAAAAAAAAGCCCTCACTCTGGAAGACCGGCTTTGGCTGTGGCTCCCGGAGTGGCGGGATGGTGGGTTGCGGGAGGAGATCTGTCTTTTTCACCTGCTGCAGCATACTTCGGGTTTGCCCGCGCACAGGCCTTTTTACCGGGATTTGGGGCCTGTTGCGGAGAAGGATCGCGAGGTATATCGTCTTGGGCTTCTTCGGGCCCTTTCCTTGGAGAGCATACCGGGAGAACGGACCCTCTACAGCGATCTGGGGTTTATGCTGTTGAAAACGGTGGTGGAAAGGGCAGGGGGAAGAGCCTTTGCTCAGGCGGTCAGATCAGCCTTGCCTCAGGGGGCAGAGATGAATCTTTTTTTTCCGGAAGCTGGGATTCTTTCAGGAGGGGAGGGCGATTTTGCGGCCACAGGAGTGAGTCCTGTGCGTCACCGCAGGCTGAAGGGTGAGGTGCATGATGAGAATGCCGCAGCCATGGGGGGGGTGGACGGGCATGCAGGGCTTTTTGGTACGGCGGCTGCGGTGGGCAAGGTGGGCATGGCTCTGGTGGAGGCCTGGCATGGAGACAGCTCCTGGCGGCATCCAGGGGTGTTGCGGCGTTTTCTCCAGTGGCCGGGAGACGGAAAACGTCCCTTGGGCTTTGATCGGCCTTCGGGGCCCCAGCCGTCCTGCGGCAGATTTTTTTCCAGAAAGACCGCAGGGCATCTGGGATTTACGGGAAGCTCCCTGTGGATGGACATGGAAAGGAAGATTGTGGTGGTACTTTTGACCAATCGTGTGCATTATGGTGATGAACACTGGAAAATTCGTTCCTTCAGGCCCCGCTTCCATGATGGGGTGATGGAGGCCCTGGGCTGGGGTGAGAAGGGAGAATTTTGCTTGTAAACAGAAGTTTTTTTTGGTAGCGAAAGCACGGATCAAGGTGGATATCCACGGGGGTGAGGGTATCTTGAGTGTCCACATTGTCCGGTATTTTGTTTCCGGAGGGTGGGCAGCCTTGTTTTCTTGTGTTTTTTTATTGTGTGACTGACCGAAAACCAGGGTGTTTGTCCGTTCTCTAGAGTAAGGCCTGATTGGAACCTCTCCCGATGGTGTTTTTTTAAAGGGTCTTTGGGGTCTGAGGGAAAAGAGGGTCTTGCAAGGAGCTGGGCCTGGGAAATTGTCCTGCCATCCACGGAGTTTGCTGTCTTTTTCTGGAACGTGGTGTTCAGGAGGTATGCTCCGGGCCTTTTGCACAGACATGAGAAAGCGCGGGCAAAAGACGGTTTTTGTTCAACTGCCGCATACGTCTCCCGTCCTGTTCCGCACAGTATGCCCCCCACCGGCTCTGACCAGCAGAGGTTTTTTTTGCAGGCCTTACTCTCTAGCCTGCCGGGAATCAAAAGCCATTTTCTTATGTAGAAAAGAGGAGTGATGAATCTTTTTCTGGATTCCATCTTGGGTGTTTTTTCCAGTGATCTGGCCATTGACCTGGGTACGGCCAATACGCTGGTTTATGTCAAGGGCAAGGGCATTGTGCTCAGCGAGCCATCCGTGGTGGCGGTTCGTACGGATAATCGCCATAAGAACCGGGTGCTGGCCGTAGGGCAGGAAGCCAAGAACATGTTGGGCCGTACCCCTGGCAATATTGTCGCCATTCGTCCCATGCGGGATGGGGTGATTGCGGACTTTGAAGTGACCGAAGCCATGCTGCGGCATTTCATCCACAAGGTACACAATCGAAGAACCTTTGTCCGGCCAAGGATCATCATTGCCGTACCTTCGGGTATCACGCCGGTGGAGAAACGAGCCGTTCGGGAGTCCGCGGAATCCGCAGGGGCCAGGGAAGTTTTCCTCATTGAAGAACCCATGGCCGCAGCCATCGGCGCGGGGCTTCCCATCACAGAACCGACCTGTAACATGGTTGTGGATATCGGAGGGGGTACCACGGAGGTTGCGGTGATTTCCCTTGCAGGCATTGTCTACAGCCGGTCGCTGCGGGTGGCTGGGGATAAGATGGACGAAGCCATCATGCAGTACATCAAACGGAAATACAATCTGCTCATCGGCGAGCGAACCTCCGAAATCATCAAGACCACCATTGGTAATGCCTATCCGGACCCTGATAATCTCGAAACCCTGGAAGTGAAAGGCCGGGATCTGGTCTCCGGCATTCCCAAAATTCTGGCCATTGATTCCGAGGAAGTCCGTGTGGCCATTTCTGAGCAGATCGAAGCCATTGTGGAAACCGTGAAAATCGCCCTGGAACGTACGCCGCCTGAGCTTGCCGCAGATATTGTGGATCGGGGCATTGTGCTGACCGGCGGGGGAGCTTTGCTGAAAAATCTTGATAAGCTGCTTCGGGAAAAATGCGGGCTGCCCATTACTGTGACAGAGGATCCCTTGTCAACGGTGGCCCAGGGGGCGGGGCGCTCTCTGGACAGCATTGAGATTCTCCGTCAGGTCATGATTACCTGATATCATGTTCTCCCGTAAATTTTTTTTGGTATGCGTTTTTTTTATTCTTCTGGCCGTCACCTTTGTTTCTCTGGGGTTGAGCGGGCGGCATTCCCGTGGCATTTCCGGGACAGGAGGTCTGTCCCTTTTTTTTGTGGGTCCTCTGCAGGAAGGGGCGACCAGGGCTGTACAGGCCCTGGGCTCTGTGTGGCGTGTGTATTTTGATTGTGTGCGTCAGGCCCGGGAGAATGTGGAGCTGCGCCGGGCCTTGGGGCTTGCCCGGGAAAAGGAAAACTATTTTCTGGAGCTCGCCATAGCCAATGAACGTCTGCGCACCTTTCTCAATTTCCGGGAAGAGGAGGCCAGTGAGGTTCTGGCGGCTGAAATTGTCGGGAAGGATCCTTCTCCCTGGTTCAAAACCTTTATCGTGAACCGGGGCGAACGGGATGGAGTGCGCGTGGGCTTGCCTGTGGTGGTTCCTGAAGGCATTGTGGGGCAGGTTGTGGAGGTCACGGGGCGCTATGCCAAAGTGCTTCTGATCACAGACCGCATGAGCGGTGTGGATGCCCTGGTGCAGCGTACCCGGGCCCGCGGGGTTGTCAATGGCATGGGGGCTTCCTTCTGCTCCTTTTCCTATGCCTTGAGGCGCTACGACATTGCTGAAGGGGACGTGGTGGTCAGCTCCGGGCTGGACCGCATCTATCCCAAGGGCTTGCGCATCGGTGAAGTGGAGGGCGTGGTGCGGGGTCATGAGGGAATTTTTCAGGATGTCCGTGTCCGGCCTTTTGTGGATTTTGAGCGGATAGAAGAAGTCCTGATTCTTTTATCCTTTGACAATGATCTGAGGGATGCATCCGAAGGAGATTTCTGAGGCATGGGCGTGGTTTTTCATGGTCTGCTGATCTCTGGCCTTCTCCTCCTGATGACGATTTTTTTTGCGGGTTACCCCGTATGCAATCCCATCCTGGTGTATGTGGTCTATCTGGGGCTGGATGCGGATCTTGTGCCCGGTCTCGGCCTTGCCCTGGTTGCGGGGCTGCTTCTGGATGGCCTTTCGGGCACACCCGTGGGAGTGTTTCTTTTCACCTTTCTTTGGGTGTTCTGCATGGTTCGCTGGCTGGGGGGGTTTCTGCGGACCACAAGCCCCCTTTTTCCCCTGCTTGCCGTTCTTGCGGGTCTTGTTCTTGAAAATTTTTTTACCTTCCTTGTGCTGGCTTTCGGGTCCCACGGACAAGAAACCTGGTTCATGGGGATCCGTTTTCTGCTGTCTCAGATGGCGACAGCCCTGTTCTTCTGCCCCCTGCTGTTGTTTTTTTTCCGCAGGCTGCACCTGATTTTTGTGCGGAAAAAAGGTCCGGGACGATCCGACCGCAGTCATTTTCCTTCCGTATCCCTGTCCGTGCGGAGATAAGAAAGGGAGAAAAATGGCACCGGGGTCTGATTATCTGAGAAATTCCGAAAATGATGGCTACCGCCGTCGCCTGATGTTCTTGTTTGGATTTGCTGCCTTTTTTTTTCTCATCCTCCTGACTCGCCTTTTTTATCTTCAGATCCTGCAGGGCGATGAGTACGCCAGGCTTTCGGAAAACAACTGCATCCGCCTGCAGAGTATCCCTCCCCATCGTGGATTGATCTATGACCGGAATGCGCGTCTTCTTGTGGATAACCGGCCAGCCTATGACCTCCAGATTGTTCCCGGTGACGCTCGTCCCATGGCTGAGGTGCTGGCGCGCCTTTCTGAGCTTTCCGGTATTCCGGTTTCTGATTTTGAGGAGAGGCTTGAGAGGAACCGGGGGCCTGGGTACCGCGCGGTTCTGCTGCGCCAGGATCTGGAGAGGGATGTGGTGGGGATACTCAGCGCCAGGCGCTACGACCTTCCCGGTGTCCGAATTGATGCCAAACCCCGGCGTCAGTACATGTATCCCGGGCTTGCGGCTCATCTCATCGGCTATCTTGGGGAGGTGAATGCCCAGGAATTGCAAAGACCTGAAAACGCTGATCTGCGCGGGGGAGATTTTCTGGGAAAGACGGGGGTGGAAAGGGTTTATGACACCATCCTGCGGGGAGAGCGGGGGGGGCGTCAGGTGGAAGTCAACGCCCGGGGGCAGGTGGTGAGAATTCTGCAGACCGTGCCCGCAAAGCCCGGTGCCAGTTTGTACCTGGCCATGGATCAGGACCTTCAGGCCCGGACCGAGGCTCTGATGGAAGGCCGGGTGGGTGCTGTGGTGGCCATGGATCCCCAGAACGGTCAGGTGCTGGCCATGGTGTCGAGTCCCTCCTTTGATCAGAATCTTTTTGCAAAGGGGATTGGGACCGAGGAGTGGCGGAAGCTTGTGGAAAATCGGCACAGGCCCATGGAAAATAAGGTAATCCAGGGAGCCTATCCGCCGGCCTCCACGTATAAGATCATTTCCGCCATGGCGGCGCTGGAGGAGGGGGTGGTGGATTCTGGCACCCGTTTTTTCTGCTCAGGTTCCCATGCCTATGGGGATCGGAATTTCCGGTGCTGGAAAAGAACAGGGCATGGCAGCCTGAACCTCGTGGAAGCTTTGGAACATTCCTGTGACGTGTATTTCTATCAGGTAGGGCAGCGGCTGGGGGTGGATCGTCTGGCTTGGTATGCTCGGGCTGCGGGTTTTGGCCGGAGAACAGGTGTGGATCTGGATCATGAAGAAGCCGGGCTGGTGCCCACGGCGGGCTGGAAGCGCCGAAGGCTGGGGATTCCCTGGCAGGGAGGAGAAACCCTTTCCGTGGTTATCGGACAGGGGTATAATCTGGCCACCTGCATGCAGGCCGCGGTGATGATGGCGGCCGTGGGGAATGGGGGTACGCTTTACCGCCCCCAGGTGGTGCATGAAATCCGGGAGGCGGGCGGAAACCTTGTGAAGCGATTTGCTCCGGAGGTCACGGGGCGTCTTCCCGTAACGCCGGAAAACCTTGAGCTGATTCGGGAAGGGCTCTGGAATGTGGTGAATCGTCCGACAGGGACGGCCCGACGTATCCGGGACCCGGAACTGGATATCGCTGGAAAAACGGGAACGGCCCAGGTTCTCAGCCGCAAAAGTGAGGATGAGGAGTCTTCATCCAGACCGGGTTTTGAACCCCATGCCTGGTTTGTGGCCTTTGCTCCCTATCGGGATCCGAAGATTGCGGTGGCGGTGATCGTAGAGCATGGTGAGGCCGGGTCTGCTGTGGCAGCCCCCATTGCAGCGGAGGTGATCCGTTCTTATCTGAAATCCGGGAAAAAAGCCGATGAAACGGGACCATGAACCTAAGCCTTCCTCATGGGAAAGAATAGAACATGTTTGATCGGAGATTGATCACGCATTTTGATTGGGGCCTGCTGGCTCTCACCCTGCTTTTGGGATGCGTGGGCAGTGTGGTGCTTTATAGCGCTGTGCATGCGGGGGGGAGTGTGAATCATGATGGGCTTCTGGTAAGGCAGCTTTTCTGGTTTGCCATCGGGGGCGGGGTGATGCTTTTTTCCCTTCTTTTCAGTTACAAACGCTTGGATCAGTGGGGGGTTTTTATCTATGCCGGAGGCCTTCTGCTTCTTGTCGGGGTGATGGTTTTTGGTCGCTATGGCGGGGGGGCGAGGCGTTGGCTGGTCCTGGGGCCCATTTCCATACAGCCCTCGGAATTAATGAAGATTGCCCTGTGCATCATTCTTGCCCGGTATTTTGCTAAGACCTTCACGGGAGAAGGCCTCAGGATCCGGGATCTTGTACAGCCCTTTCTTCTGGTTCTTTTTCCCTTTATCCTGATCGTGCAGCAACCGGATCTGGGAACGGCCATTCTGCTGTTTATCATTGGAGGGAGTCTTACGCTTTTTGTGGGGCTAAAGCGCCATACCTTTCTGACGCTCATGGGGGCAGGCCTTGCCTGTGTTCCCATGATCTGGTTTTTTCTGAAGGAATATCAGAAACAGAGAATTCTGACCTTCCTTGATCCCGGGAGAGATCCTCTGGGTACGGGATACCACATTATTCAGTCCAAGATTGCCATTGGATCCGGTCAGCTTTTTGGCAAGGGATTCCTCGGAGGCACGCAGAATGCTCTGGATTTTCTTCCGGAGCAGCATACGGATTTTATTTTATCCGTTCTGGCGGAGGAATGGGGTTTTGTGGGGTGTGCGGTCCTGCTGTTTCTCTATCTCCTGTTCCTCGCCTGGAGCCTGAATGTGGCCTATCGGTGCAGGGATGCGTTCGGGACTTTTCTGGCTGTCGGTATTACAGTCATGAATTTCTGGCATATCTTTATCAATATGGGGATGGTGATGGGGCTTTTGCCCGTGGTGGGAGTGCCCTTGCCCATGGTGAGTTATGGGGGCTCGTCTGTGGTGACCATGTTCCTTGGGGTGGGGATTCTGCTCAATATCAGCATGCGCAGGTTTATTGTGGATTAGAAAAAGGGGGGAGGCGGATTTTCTCATGGAAGGTGCTCCGTGTCTTTTCTGCTTTGGGTATAAAGGTTTTTTTTGTTGCCATGATGCTTTTTTCAGATGAAAAAAGAGGGGGTTATTTTTTAAAATAAGGAGGATAAATGAAAGAATATGCTTAAAATATCAGGAAATTTTGAAAAACACTTTGACAATTTTCCTGTTTCAGTGCTAGTTAGCCCCGATTAAGGTTAGGTCTGTGCGTATTCGACGGATGTTCGGTAAGCCGCATGTCAGTTCGGTGAAGGCACAGGTACGCAAAAAAGGTCTGGAACGCACGAACTCTGGAGGGCATTTATGGACATCGGCGTGGACGGATCCCTAGGGATTCAGATCCTCAACTTTGTTGTGCTGATCGTTGTGCTGAACGCGGTGCTGTACAAACCCATACGACGGATTCTGGGAAAGCGCAGGGAGACGGTCGAAGGACTTGAAACGGCGATTTCGAAGATGCGGGCCGATGGGAACGCCTGCCTTGAGGCCGTGAAGGCCGGGATCAAGGAAGCCCGAAGCAGTGGGGTCAAGGAAAAAAATGCTGTGATTGAAAGCGTCAGCGCAGAGGAGAAGAAGCGTATCGCTGAAATCCAGGAAGGTATTCAGAAGGATCTTGAGGCCTTTCGTGTGCGTATCGCTGCGGAAGCCGAGGATGCCCGGAAGGTGCTGACCGCCCAGGTGGATGCCTTTGCCTCTGCCATTGCAGAAAAGATTCTCGGGAGGGCTATCTGATATGAAGGCAAAGAAGCTTTTTCTCACGTCCCTGGTTTTTCTGCTGAGCACGGGCCTGGCCCTTGCGGCGGGTGACGGAGAAAGTACCTGGAGCCGCATTGACACCTATAAAGTGATGAACTTTACGGTTCTTGTGGTTCTTTTGTATTTTGCTTTAAGAAAGCCGGTTGCAAGATTTCTGAATGGCCGTATAGAGGGCATTGAACAGCAACTGGCGGATCTGGAACAGCAGAAACTTGCTGCTGAAAAAGAGCTGGCCGAATATCGTCGTCAGCTTGAAGCCATGGATGCGGAAGCCAAAACCATTCTGGCAGAGTACCGCAAACAGGGCGAGGCAGCCAAGGGGCGCATCCTTGCCGAAGCCGAAGCCTCTGCGGCCAAGATGCGGGAACAGGCCCAGCGGAATATTGAGCATGAGTTTGCCAGAGCCCGCGCCCGTCTTCAGGCGGAGGTCATGGAAACGGCCCTGGTACGCGCCGAGGCGCTGATTCAGGAAAAAATCGGACCTGAAGACCACGAGCGACTGACGGAAGAATATCTTAAAAAGGTGGTGGCATCGTGAAGAATCTTGCACTGGCAAGGCGATACGCCAAAGCCTTGCTTCTGATTGGAAAAGAAGATGGTCAGATGGATACATACCGGCGGGAGCTGGAAAGTGTCTGTTCTGTTTTCCAGGAAAATGACAATCTGCGGCAAATTCTGTCTAATCCCCTCTATGCCCGTGCTGCACGGCGTCAGATTCTGGAAACTGTGGTGCAGAAGCTGGACCTTTCCAGGGTCATGCAGTCCTTTCTGCTGTTGCTTTTTGATAAGGGGCGGGTGGAGAGGCTGAAGGACGTGGAGCGTTCCTACCAGCAACTGGCCGATGCGTTTCAGAACATTGCCCGGGCGCAGATCACATCGGCTGTGGCTCTGGGGGATGCGGCTGTGGAAGGGATTCGCGCAGCCCTCGTTCGAATGACAAACCGGGATGTGGTCCTTGCTGTGGATGAGGATCCCCGGATTATCGGTGGCATTGTCACCAAGGTCGGGGATCTGGTCTATGACGGTAGTATCAGAACCCAGTTACGGAATCTGAGAGAATCTTTTAAAAGGGGTGAAGGTATCTGATGGAAATCAAAGCGGAAGAAATCAGCCAGATCATCCAGGAGCAAATCAAGGATTTCGACAAGAGCGTTCAGCTCAGCGAAACCGGTGTTGTCCTGTCTGTTGGCGACGGAATCTCACGTGTGTATGGCCTTGAAAAAGCGATGGCCCTCGAATTGATTGAATTCCCCGGCGACGTATTCGGCCTTGCGCTGAACCTGGAAGAGGACAACGTGGGGATCGCCCTCATGGGTCCGGATACGGGCATCAAAGAAGGGGATGTGGTCAAGCGTACGGGTCGCATTGCGGAAGTTCCCGTGGGTGAGGCGCTTCTGGGCCGTGTTGTGGACACTCTGGGGCAGCCCTTGGATGGCAAGGGGCCCATCAAGAGTACGGAGTCCCGGCGTCTTGAAGTGGTGGCGCCTGGCGTTGTGGACAGAAAAAGTGTTCACGAGCCCATGTACACAGGCCTCAAGGCCATTGACGCCATGATTCCCATTGGCCGGGGCCAGCGCGAACTGATCATTGGCGACCGCCAGATCGGCAAGACCGCCGTAGCCATTGATGCTATCATCAACCAGAAGAACAGCGGCGTGAAGTGCATTTATGTGGCCTGCGGACAGAAACAGTCCACAGTGGCCCAGGTGGTTGCGGTTCTGGAAGAAAACGGTGCCATGGAGTACACCACCGTGGTTTCCGCCTGCGCTTCTGATCCTGCGGCCCTTCAGTACCTTGCACCCTATTCAGGATGCGCCATGGGCGAGTATTTCCGGGATAAGGGTGAGCATGCTCTCATCATTTATGATGACCTTTCCAAGCAGGCGGCCGCCTATCGCCAGGTATCCCTCCTGCTGCGCCGTCCGCCAGGACGTGAAGCCTTCCCCGGTGACGTTTTCTACAACCACTCCCGTCTTCTGGAACGTGCAGCCAAGCTTTCCGATGAACTGGGTGCTGGCTCCCTTACGGCCCTTCCCATCGTGGAAACCCAGCAGGGTGACGTTGCTGCCTTCATTCCCACCAACGTAATCTCCATCACTGACGGTCAGATCTATCTGGAACCGAGACTTTTCTTCTCCGGTGTGCGGCCTGCGGTAAACGTGGGGATTTCCGTTTCGAGGGTCGGGGGATCCGCCCAGGACAAGGCCATGAAGCAAGTTGCAGGCACCCTGCGTCTGGATCTGGCCCAGTACCGTGAACTGGAGGCCTTTGCCGCCTTTGGATCGGATCTGGATGCCGCCACCCAGCGTCAGCTGACCCGTGGTGCCCGTCTGGTGGAAGTTCTGAAGCAGCCTCAGTTCAAACCCCTGAAGCTTGAGAATCAGGTTGCCATCATTTATGCCGGAACCAAGGGCTATATTGACAAATACCCTGTCAATATGGTGGCCAAGTACGAAGCCGGTCTGCATGCCTTCCTGGAAGCGCGTTATGCGGATGTGTTGAAGCGTATTGCCGAAGAAAAGAAGCTTTCTGAAGAGGCAGAGGCAAAGCTGAATGAGGCCCTCAAGGTCTATGGCGACGAATTCCAGGATACCATCAAGTAAGACCTGGCCTTCCCATCAGCAAACACTGACTCTAATTAAGGTGATTTCATGGCAACGCTAAAGGAAGTCAAAACAAAGATCTCCGGGGTCAAAAAGACCAAGCAGATCACCAAGGCCATGAACATGGTCGCGGCTTCCCGGCTCCGGAGCACGCAGCGGCGGATGAGCGCTTTCCGCCCCTATGCGCTGAAATACGGAGAAGTGCTGGGAAGTCTTGCAGGAAGGGCCGGAGAAGGTGCAAGCCCTCTTCTGGTTCCCAGGGAAGAGGTGAGAAAGGTTCATCTTGTCCTGTGTACGTCGGATAGAGGCCTTTGCGGTGGTTTCAACAACAATATCGTTGAAGCTGCGGAGCGCTGGATGAAAGGGCTTGCAGAGGGTGTTGAGGTCTCTTTCACGGCTTTTGGGAAAAAGGGCCGAGACTGGGTTCGGAAGAGCGGTGGCGACCTTAAGGATGCCCATCTGGGGATTGTGGGAGCGAGCTTCAGCTTCGGAGTGGCTTCCGCCGCAGGCCAGAAGCTGATTGCGGACTTTCTGGAAGGCTCCTATGATGAGGTGCATATCCTTTATCCGGAATTCCTGACCATGAGCCGTCAGGTGCCTGCTGTGCATCAGCTTCTTCCCATTCCTGCCCTTGAAACGGCGGAAGTGGCTGAAGATGAAAAAGAAACCTATATTCCAGAGCATATCTGTGAACCTTCGCCCGAGGCATTGCTCAATGCCATGCTTCCCCGGAATGTCCATATCCAGATTTACCGAGCTCTTCTGGAAACGTCCACCAGTGAACATGCGGCACGCATGGTGGCCATGGACAACGCAACCCGCGCCTGCAATGACATGATCAAGGATCTGAACAGGACATTCAACAAGGCCCGTCAGGCAGCGATCACCAATGACCTGATGGACATTGTGGGTGGTGCTGAGGCCCTTCGCGGATAATCCTGGATTTGATACCTTTGTATGTTACGGAGACAATTACGATGAGTAAAAATATTGGCAAGATCAAGCAGGTCATGGGACCGGTTGTGGACGTGGAGTTCGAGCCGGGAAAGCTGCCCTCCATTCTGACGGCCCTTCTGATATCCAACCCCGCCATCAATGCCGAGGAAGACAACCTGGTTGTGGAAGTGGCCCAGCATCTGGGGGACAACGTGGTGCGTACCATTGCCATGGATGTTACCGACGGTCTGGTGCGCGGCATGCCCGTAAAGGATACGGGAAAACCCATCCAGATGCCTGTGGGTGAAGCGGCTCTGGGGCGGGTTCTCAATGTGGTAGGCCGTCCTGTGGATGGCAAGGGCCCCATTGACATGTCAAAAACTTCGGATATCCATCGTCCGGCTCCTGCCTTCACCTCCCAGGACACCTCCGTCCGTGTTCTTGAAACCGGCGTCAAGGTGATCGACCTCCTTGTTCCCTTTCCCCGCGGCGGTAAAATGGGGATGTTCGGTGGTGCCGGGGTAGGCAAGACTGTTATCATGATGGAGATGGTAAACAACATTGCCATGCACCATGGGGGGATTTCCGTGTTTGCAGGCGTAGGGGAGCGTACCCGTGAGGGTAATGACCTTTACCACGAAATGAAGGATTCCGGTGTTCTGCACAAGTGTTCTCTCGTGTATGGCCAGATGACGGAACCCCCCGGAGCTCGTGCCCGTGTTGCCCTGTCGGCCCTTGCTGAAGCGGAATATTTCCGGGATGTGGAAGGCCAGGACGTTCTGCTCTTCATTGACAATATTTTCCGCTTCACCCAGGCCGGTGCCGAGGTTTCCGCCCTTCTGGGACGTATGCCTTCTGCCGTAGGCTATCAGCCGACCCTGGCTGTGGACATGGGCGCTCTGCAGGAGCGCATTACCTCTACGGACAAGGGATCCATCACGGCGGTTCAGTGCGTGTATGTGCCCGCAGACGACCTTACCGACCCGGCCCCTGCCACAACCTTTGCTCACCTGGATGGTACGGTGGTACTGTCCCGCGCCATTTCCGAGCTTGGCATTTATCCTGCGGTGGATCCTCTCGACTCCTCTTCCCGCATCCTTGACCCCAACTTCATCGGGGATGAGCATTACCGGGTGGCGCGTACGGTACAGCAGATTCTGCAGAAATATAAAGATCTTCAGGATATCATTGCCATTCTGGGTGTGGATGAACTCTCTGACGAGGATAAGCTTACCGTAGCCCGCGCCCGTAAGGTGCAGCGTTTCCTTTCCCAGCCTTTCCATGTGGCTGAGCAGTTCACCGGCATTCCCGGCTGTTACGTGAAAATAGAGGATACCATCCGTTCCTTCCGCGATATATGCGAAGGCAAGTACGATGACATGCCGGAGCAGGCTTTCTACATGGTGGGTTCCATTGAGGAAGCCGTTGCAAAAGCCGAGCGTATGGCCGCAGAATAAAAAAACGAAGGGGGCTTTATGGCAGCCAGTATCAAGCTTGAGATTGTAACCCCCGAGCGTGTGGTGGTGGACGAAAGTGTGCGGACTGTTGTGGCTCCCGGACTTCTCGGGGAGTTCGGGGTTTTACCCGGCCATACTTCCTTTCTCACTGCGCTGAAGTTGGGCGCTTTGCGGTATGAGAATAGCAGCGGAAAAACCTGCTATGTTTTCATCCGGGAAGGTTTTGCGGAGGTGCTTCCGGATAAGGTGACAATCCTTGCGGAAGCAGCGGAACGGCGTAAGGACATTGATCTTGCTCGCGCTGAGGCGGCCTATCAGCGGGCGAAAGAACGGATGGAGAGAAAGAGTCGGGAAGCGGAAGTGGATTTTGCCCGGGCCCGGGCAGCGCTTTCAAGATCCATTCAGAGAATTCGCCTTGCATCCGGTGAAGAACGCCACTGATCGGGATCTGTTGCCAGAAGGCAGTTCCTTGGGTGTTGGCATAAAGATGATGTGCCCGTATAGGTCAGGAGAAAATCTGATGAATACGGATTGAAATGAGAAACAGGAAAAAACGATCTTGTTCTACCCACATCGGGTATTCCGGGGCAAGCCGCAGCAATGGGGTTTGCCCCTTTGCTTCATGAGGGGGCGGGCATACGCATCCTGTGCATGGAGTGCAAACGGAAGAAGGGAGAAACTGTGGAGGAAAAACTTGCTGTCGTGATTCTGGCGGCGGGTAAGGGGACCCGCATGCAGTCGGATCTTGCTAAGGTCCTGCATCCTATTTCCGGGATTCCCATGATCGTGCGTGTTGTGGAAACGGTGAAAAATCTGAATCCTGAAAGTTGTGTTGTGGTCGTGGGGCATCAGGCTTCGGAAGTGCAGGCTGTCTTGGCGGGGTTTGATCTTTCCTTTGCACTTCAGGAAGTTCAGTTGGGTACCGGGCATGCACTTCATAGCGGGCTTGGGAAAATTCCGGCTCACTGCAGCCAGGTGTTGGTGTTGTGTGGGGATACGCCTCTGGTCCGGAAAGAAACTCTCTGGCGTCTTTATCAGCGCCAGAAGGATACGGGCGCAGCGCTCACAGTGCTTGCTGTGCACCTTGCGGATCCCAAAGGGTATGGGCGTATCCTTTCGGATTCCAGTGGACGGGTTGTGGGCATTGTGGAGGAAAAGGACGCTTCCGCCGAAGAACGTCGGATTGGGCTTGTCAATACGGGCTTTTATTGTTTTGATAGGAAGTTTCTGGATGAAAAAATTTGCGAGATCCGGCCGGATAATGCCCAGGGAGAATACTATTTGACGGATCTTGTGGCTGCGGCGGTGATGGATGGGCGTGGGGTTGAGTGCATCTGTGCCGAGTTTCCTGAGGAAGTCATGGGGATTAATGCACCGGAGAATCTGGAGGAAGCCAACAGAATTGTGGCGGATAAGGGTTACCCCCTGCAATTCCCTTGACTTCGTTTCCTACGGATGATTATACTGATCACCAAGGATGAAGAGGTGAAAATTGGAAAGAGATGTGGTTTTAAGCAAATTTGATGCAATCGAATCCAAAGTGGAGCGCCTGCTTGCGCACTGCAAAGCCCTTGAGGAAGAAAAAAACAGCCTTCAGGAAAAGCTTGCAGTAAAGGACGCCCAGCTTGAGGAGATGGAAACACGCGAGCTGGAGCGGATGCAGGAAGAAGAACTCATGCAGAAGAAGATAGACGCTCTCCTGGAACGACTTGATGCATATTGAACGCGCAGGTAAATCAAGCATAACCCTAATGGTCTGCATATAGTGAGCCTTGGATACCATCGTAACAATTCACATGTTTGGCGAGGTGTACAAGTTTAAGGCGGAGGCAGGCGTTGCCGATGCGCATGAGGTCGCCGATTTTCTGATGGCTGAGCTTGCCCGGGTGGAAAAGGAGCTGGGGGCTCAGGCAAAAACTGTCACCAAAACGGCAAAGTTGCTGCTGGCAACCATGAATATTGCCAATGCGTATTTTAATCTGAAACGAGAGCATGCGGAAACGGTGTCTACCTTGAAAAAAAGATCCGATACCCTGCTCTTGTCTCTGGAGGCGGCAATCCTTCCTCCCATTGCAGAAAAATAAAAAAGCCCCTGCTGTGTTCGTGATTGATATGCCCTTTGACCCAATGTTGTATAAAAAGGGGGCCTACTCTGACGCCGGTGTGCATGTTCTGGATTCACACAGAAAAGCCTGAAGGCGTCACAAGGCACCCACTTGAACCGCACGGTTCAAAGGTTTTTCCAACACGGCATGTGCGGGGGCATGCTTGATCTGCCATCCCCATCCTTTCGTTTTTCTTCCCTCCTTTTTTCTCCTTACATTCTTGTTTGTGAAAAGCTGTTGCTAGATGCGCAGGTTGCGTAAAGTGTCTTCTTGGGCCCAGACCAGCAGGGCATGGACAAATTCGAGGCTTGTCCTGCTGTGGAAGCTTTGGCTTACGCAATGACGCATTTTCAGGTCAGCAAATCAGATATGGAGACCCTGCGGCGTCCACAGGAAGGTGTCTGAGGACAAACGATGGGGGTGATGCGGTGTTTTTGAATGGGGAGATCGGGGAATGACAGGATATGGTTTTTTGATAGGCCTGCTGGCTTTTGCGGCGGGTTTTGGTCTTGCCTACTGGGTCCGACAGCAAATGGATGCCCAGAACGAGAGTGCAGCAAGGAGTGAGGCCAGCCGGTTGCTTGAAGATGCCCGGCGCCGTTCGGAGAGTCTTCTGAAAGAGGCGGAAGTTGAAGCCAAAGACCGTCTTTTCAAGATGAAAAGTCAGTTTGACGCAGAAACCGCAGAAATCCGTGCGGAGCTTAAGCAGCAAGAACAGCGACTGATTCAAAAAGAAGAAAATCTTGAAAAAAAACATGATCAGAATGAGCAGAAGGAACAGGAACTGCATAAGCTGGAGCAAAGACTTCTGGACAAGGAGGAAAGTCTAGGTGGGCGCGCGGCTGAGCTTGACGCATTGATTGAAAAACAACATGCTGAACTTGAGAAGATTTCCGGTCTCACCAGTGAGCAGGCCAAGGAGATTCTTATCCGTTCCATGGAAAACGATGCCCGCTATGAGGGGGCCAAGTTGGTCAAGCGGATCATGACCGAAGCCCAGGAAGAGGCGGACAAAGAGGCCAAAAGAATCCTGGCCACAGCCATCCAGCGTTTTTCCGGCGATTTTGTTGCCGAGAGAACGGTTTCTGTGGTTCCACTTCCCAGTGATGAAATGAAAGGACGCATTATCGGCAGGGAGGGGCGCAATATCCGTGCGCTTGAAGCGGCGACTGGAATAGATCTTATTATTGACGATACGCCCGAGGCTGTAATTCTTTCAGGGTTTAACCCTGTCAGAAGAGAAGTTGCGCGTCTGGCACTGACCAAGCTCATTGCGGATGGTCGTATCCACCCCGCACGCATTGAAGATGTGGTGAAAACCGTTGAAGAGGAAGTCGAGCAGACCATTAAGGAAGCGGGCGAGCAGGCCGCCTTTGATCTGGGGGTTCATGGTATCCATCCGGAGTTGATCAAGGTGCTGGGGCGGCTTAAGTTTCGGACCAGCTATGCCCAGAATGTGTTGCAGCACTCCGTGGAAGTGGGTTTCCTCTGCGGGATCATGGCTGCCGAGCTGGGTCTGAATGTAAAACTGGCCAAACGCATGGGGCTTTTACATGATCTTGGTAAGGCTGTGGACCATGAAGTTGAGGGGCCCCACGCCCTCATCGGTTCCAAGCTGGCCAAAAAATTTGGAGAAGCTCCCAAGGTGGTGCAGGCGATTGCAGCCCATCATGAGGATGTGCCGCCTGAGTCTGTATATGATCTGCTTGTTCAGGCTGCGGACAGTCTTTCCGGAGCGCGTCCCGGAGCCCGCAAGGAGCTTCTCGAAAATTATGTCAAGCGGCTTGAAGATCTTGAGAAAATCGCCTGCTCCTTTGGTGGTGTGGCCAATTCCTACGCCATCCAGGCGGGCAGAGAGTTACGGGTGATTGTGGAAAGCGACAAGATTTCCGATGAGGAATCCGTTTTGCTGAGCAGGGATATTGCACGGAAAATTGAAGAGAACCTGACTTTTCCGGGTCAGATTCGGGTCACGGTAATCCGGGAAACCCGGGCTGTGGATTATGCCAATAAGTAGTTCTTGGTCTTGGAGTCTGTAGGGGGTGAAAGCGACGGGCGCTGCCTGATCGTGGGGTGCCCGGTTCGTACATTGCCAAAAACACCGATGGAAAGAAAAGGGTAGGGGAATGAATGTTCTGGAGATTCTGAAGGACAGGGGATTTATCGAGAATACAACGCATGAGGAAGAGCTTCAGGCCTATCTGGAGACTCCTGGACGTTATTGCTATATCGGATTTGACCCTACGGGCTCCAGTCTCCATGTAGGACACCTTGTCACGGTGATGGCCCTTGCCCATATGCAGCGCTCCGGGCATCGTCCCATAGCTCTCGTGGGAGGGGGAACGGGCATGATCGGCGACCCCAGCGGCAAGACGGAAATGCGTCAGCTCTTGACCCCGGAAAAGGTGGCGGAGAATAAGGCGGGCCTCCGTGGGCAGCTTGCTTCTTTTCTGGATTTTTCGGAAGGAAGGGCGATGCTGGTGGATAATGCGGACTGGCTTTCGGAGTTGCAGTATATTCCTTTTTTGCGGGAGGTTGGCTGTCATTTCAGTGTCAACCGTATGATCAAGGCGGAGAGTTACCGGGCGCGGCTGGAATCCGAAGAGGGGCTGAGCTTCATTGAATTTAATTATATGTTGCTTCAGGCTTATGATTTCTATGTGCTGGCGGAAAAGCATAACTGCCTTCTGCAGATGGGGGGCAGTGACCAATGGGGAAATATTGTTGCGGGTGTTGAACTGGTGCGGCGTAAGGCGCAGAAGACGGCTTTCGGTATTACCTTTCCCTTGATCATGACAGCAGCAGGCATCAAGATGGGCAAGACCCATGCAGGTGCGGTGTGGCTGGATCCTGACCGAACATCTCCCTATGATTATTACCAGTTCTGGGTAAACACGGATGATGCTGACGTGTTGCGTTTTCTGAAGCTTTTCACATTTCTGCCCATGGATGAAATCGCTTCAGTTTCGGATTTGACGGGAAAGGATCTCAATGCGGTGAAAGCCGTGTTGGCCTTTGAGGCCACGCATATTGTGCATGGCAGGGAGGCTGCGGACCAGGCCCATCGTGCAGCTTCTGCCATGTTTGGAGGGAGGGAAATCCCGGAAGGATTGTTCCCTTCAAGCGGTATTGCCAGGCAGGTGCAGGGCGATACCGAGGGAATGCCCTGTACACGGATTCCGGCAGCTGGGTTTTCAGAGGGGATTTCTGCGGTGGATCTTTTTTGCCGGGTTTCTCTGTGTGCTTCCAAGGGTGCGGCCCGCCGACTGATTGAACAAGGTGGCGCTTACATCAATGGAAAGCGTGTGGTGACTGTGGATGCGGCTGTGGGTACTGGGGATCTGGAGGATGGGGTTCTGGTGCTGCGGTCGGGTAAGAAACAGTATCACCGTGTTGAAGTTTTCTGAACAATCTGGAATGAAAGGTCATGAACGCCTCCGCGCGTGGGAAATTGGGTGGGAATCATGCGGGGAGGTGTTTGATCGGGTCTGAAAACATTGCAGATTTTTTTATTTAAAAAAATGGTGGGTCATGTTAAAAAAAAGCATTGACAGGTTAGGCATGAATCTGTAATTTGATCCTCGTTGCTTACGGCGGCAGATCGAAAAATCGATCTTTGAAAATCGGACAGTGAAAGATAAGAACATGCCCCTGAGTAAGTCTCTTTTTTGAGACGGTACAGAGATTCAACGGAGAGTTTGATCCTGGCTCAGAATGAACGCTGGCGGCGTGCTT
>NZ_JAVETM010000044.1:0-23370 GCF_034006065.1 Desulfobotulus sp.
GCCCCGAATATTCTGGATCTGTCCGAAGCCCCGTGGGACTTCGGCTTCTGTCCGCCGTATCTTCGCCAGACGGGAACCAATGTTGGAATTCGCATTCGTCGCGTCATTGTTGCCATTCGCGCACCACAGCCCGGCATTCGAGCCGTTGTTCCAATTGCCGCCGAGTATGAGCACCCGCGTAATAAGCCTGCGCCCTTTATTTATTTATTTCTGACTCTTGATCCAGCCGCCGATCATTCGGCCCACCTCGTTGACGTGGCTTGACCAGGTCAAGTATCTTTTTGGCGTTATGTAGTGGAGAGAAAGGCTTTTCCTGATCAGCGCTCGGAGAACCTCGATTTCTGTATCCAGATCATGGAGAGTTGTTTTTTTGTGGTATTTTTTCCACGCAACAACACACAGTCGGTGCGCATCGGCTATACTCCTGCGGATGTCTGCACACAGAAGATGTCTCTCTTTTTTCGGGAAATTCGCAAGGACCAGGTGGGTGTAAGCGTCAAGGCTTTCGATTTTTGCCAAAAGCTTCCCATAAGGCCCCGTTTGGTCCGGGCTATCGCCCGTCCCGTCATGACTCATATCGCTCATAACTCATCACACTTTCGCCAGACGGGAACCAAAGAGGGAATGCGCATACGTCGCGTCAATGCTGCCAAGCGCGCACCACAGCCCGGGAAGCGAGCCGTAGGCCCAGGGGCCGCCGAGTAGGAGCACCCGCGCTGTGCCAGTCGTAAAATAGTGACCGTCTTGGCATGTGGCTCCCGCCAAAGCTGCTTGATTTGCAGCCGCCAAAAAGCCATGGCCAAGATCAAAGCCTGTTCCTGCACCCGTTGCGAAGGTCTTAGGATAACGCCATGCGGCTGCAAGATTGGGGATGGTATGCCCGGTGTCGATCAACTGCTGATTGCTGCCCCACACCCACACCCGGCCTGCCTCGATCTGCATGCCCACCGCCCACCGCCACACGTTGCCCCATAGGCCGATTATGCCTCTGTATGCGGCCTGGGCTACATCGGGAGCGTCAACGAGTGCTGCACTGGATGTATCGACACGGCCTCGGCCTGTTTTCGCCTGGGAGTCCATGGTGGCGTTTTCTAACAGGTATAAAAATTGGATGGCTGAGTTTTGGTGATAACTATTTTGCATAAACCCTGTCACGCCGCCCACGTTCCGGGCCTCAGCGTCTGCGGAAAACTGTACGATGGTACGACTAACTGCTGGCATAACGCCGGGGAGAGACTGGAGCTTGCCGCCGGATAAAGAGGCCGCGTATTTGCCGAACCAAAACTGATTGAGCGGATTGCCCCCCCACCAGAACGCAGAGTGCCGTGTCAGCCCGAGTTGTTCTGTGGCCGATAAGCGCCACACTGGTTTCCCGGCAAAAAGTCCAGTTGGTACAGGCTGGACAGCGCAAAATGCATTGGGGATTCGAACCATGTGCTGTTCGTCGATGATCACATCTTCAATCTGCCCCCAGACCGGGTGATTATCAAAAAACTCTTTGGATGGCGGATCTATCTCGTTAAAACCATTATCAACATACCGCCAGTCGCCACCCGAAACCTCCGAGTTTGCCAGTACCAGGTTGACGGGGTCTGAGCTGTTAAATCTCCCCGTGGGCCAGTACATTCCGTTCCAGAGAGGTCTTCCGTCTGCTGTTTCACCGAGTTTCCCAAGTATTGAAGGTAGATCCGTAATTATGTGGCTGTGGACTGTTGGTGCCCGTGCGTCTGACAATCTGGGGTCATTGTTGGCAACCGCACCAATGGCCGCAGGCGTGACTGGGTCTCCGCCACCCGATCCGTGCGAAGCTGCGTGTAGTGTTGGATTCCTTGCGTTTGATAGCCGGGGATCATTGCTGGCTACAATGCCGCCATGGGCCGCCGTGGTCTGCTCTGTGTGTGCCGTGAGGTTGCTCTGCACCCCTGCAGCCGCCCCTTTTGTGTCATATGCGGCATCATGGTTATGCCCTGCGGCAGCAGCACCGATAGCCACAGGGGTGATGGCATCTCCCTGTCCTGCGGCATGGCTGGCGGCATGATTGGTGGGTGTTCTGGCGTTGCTTAGTCTTGGGTCTGTGCTGGCGACGATGCCGCCATGGGCATCGTCGCCTTGCCCGCTGTGGCTGTCGATGTCTCCCTGGGCCGTAACCGCCGCAGCATGGGCCACTCTGACGCTATTGGCCGATGCAGCCAAATCCGGCCTGTCGCTATCTACCGTATCGACAATCCGCACGGGGTCCAGGCCGAGGACGGCGTCAAGGGGCACCTGATTTAAAAACGCTCCCGTGGTTCTTATCTGATATACGACAGCCACCGGGTAAAATGCGGGATCATCAGATAGAGTATAGCTCCCGTCTGCACCGAGGACACCAGTGACAATATCACCAGCCACGTTTTCAGCCGCTTCTGCCTGGGGCTGGCCCTCCGCATCGACGGTGACGATGATGCAGTCCTGCCCCCATGAGTATTGCTCCCGCGCGATGACCGCCCCGGCTGGGACTGCGACTGACCCCGTCCTGGTTCCAACAACTGCGAAAATTTCGATTTCATACGGTGTGTTCTCCAGCGTTTCAATGCGGGCGGACTGGCCCGCTATTTCGTCGACCGTCAGGCCGGAATCGACAGCCCTGGCGCCGTCGGCCATCAAGAGAGCCCCGTCCGGAGCCTCAACCTTGCCAGCTGAATCGCGCCTGTAAATAATATTGCCTGTGATGCTCATGTCATTACCTCAAGCGTCCCAGGGCCCGCGGCCTGTATGCCGGATACCGGGCAGACATATGCCCACTGCACCGGGTTGGAGGCCACGCCGTCCACGACACCGTCCGCCTGGACAGGCAGCCAGCGCCCAGCCCCCGCCCGGATATCTGCATCCGGGGAAACGGAGTCCTGCACCGTCATTGTCTGCCCCTCATCCGGCCAGACACGCACAACCACATCGCGACCTATGGGCGGGGCTGGGATGTGGATGGTCTCGGTTTCTCCGGCCTCTATGCGGACAGAGACGGAGTATCCGGGATAGGCGCAGCCGTCCCGCAGTGTCATGGTTTTCATGTCGTCTCCTCAAGCATACGGGTTGTTTCGCGATGTGCGATACCGAATCTCGGCGGACAGGGTGACGGTCAGAGCAGCCTCGCCCTGACCCCACTCCGGCCAGTCCTCCACCCCGCCGCTTTTATAAAGGATGTCGTCTGCCAGATCGCAGACCCCGGCGAGCACATCCAGCACCGTCCTGAGATCCGCCAGTACGCCCTCTGCCATAGCAGACAGGGCCGTCTCCTGGATGGTGGGATCTGAGTCCAGCACATAGCGCAGCCCGGCCCGGAGAGTGACGGGGAGGGTGATGCTGTCCTCGCCATACGCCGTGCGCTCGGCAGCCTCTGTGCCTGGGGAAATCCACAGGGCCGGAAGTTGATCGAGTGTGCGCTTGCCGTCTGCCAGGACGATGTTGGCCCCGATATCGGAGCTGTATCCCTCAGCGGTGCGGATCTGGGAGCATACCGCCCGGAGGTCATCGAGAATTTTGTGTCGGATAGATTGGGTCATATCTTTACTCCGGCTAAGATGAGGCCCACCTGCCGATCCAGTTCGGCCTCAGCCGCCTCAGCGGCTCTCCTTAGCACCTCATCCATGCGTTCCTGGTTTCCCAGGATGTCTGGGGCTGTGGATGACCAGATCCCTTTGATCTTCTCGTCGTTAGGATTTCCTGGTCGGGGTTTGGCCCTGCGCTCTCCAGTCCTGACCCAGATATTCCCGTGTCCGGATGACATCAGCGCCATGAAGGCGCTCTTAAAATGCTTGCGCTTGTGGGCGTGCTTAAACTGAAACGAATAGCCACGTTTCAATTTTTTACCGCCATAATGCATCCCTGGTGTCTGATTTTTTATTTTCCAGGGCTTGGTTTTGTCGTAGGCCGGAACCCCTCTGTGATCTCGGGACTCCAGCCAGCAGCGTGGATCCGCATAACTGGCCTTTCGCTCCGTCATCGTTGCGCGGATGGCCGTTTTGGTGAGGTTAACCTCTTTGGCAATCTCTTCCACAGCAATGGTCTTGGCTTTGGCAAGGCCCTCATTGATGGCCCTCACCGATGCTTTGGCGTAGCCTTTTTTTACATCGGCCAGAGCTTCCCGGACGGCTGCAAGCCCCTTGATTTCGACCCGGTTTATCACGCCGACCTCACAAGCCCAATGGTCCGCGTCGCGTGACCCTCATTGAGCACCCGCGTGGTGCGGTACCACACCCCGTCAATCTGCACCGGCGACCCCTCTACGTGCATGGGCACGGATGCCCGAGCGACCGTGATTTCCGCATCCCAGGCCACAACTCCCGTGACCCGCTCCACCTCCGTCGGCACCCTCACCCTGGCCCGGAGATTCTGGGCCGCGTAGCGGATGTCCTCAGCACCCTCGCGGGTGTTGAGGACGGTGCGATCCACATCTCTCGCAATCTGATCGCTCCATGTCCCCATATCACCGGCCTCCCATTTTTTTTCGGATGGCAGACCCGAGTTTCCGGCCCAGCCGAAATACCAGCCCCGCCACGGAGCCGTCCGGCAGGCGACTTTCCCCGATGACGTCCGAGGCCAGCCCATAGCCCAGCCCGATGACAGCCAGGGCAATAAGAGTTCCGGGTTCCAGTGCCACTATGTCCATGCTCCCTCCCTGGAAAGCCGAAAGGCTTCCTTAAAATATCCGTTCCAGGTTTCCGGCCTTGGGTCTCCGGGTCTCCATGCCGAAAGGTACTGGCGCCACCCTTTTTCCGGCTCATCCGGACCCGGCAAAGGCTCCGGGATAGTCCAGAGCAAGAGCCGCGCATAGCAACAGGCCAGGGCATCGTTATGCTCAATCGCGGCATGGCTTTCCTCCACGCTCACGCCGTAGCGCAGCCTCACCAGGATCCGACGGATAATGATGGCGGTGGCGTGATGGTTCAGCACTCCAGCGACACCCGCCTTTTCAAACTGCCAGAAACCACGCGCGGGGCCCCGGATCTGACGGCGATGCATAAAGCGGGATTCCTGCATGCCAATGGCGTGGAGCATGCCCATGGCCGCAGGGCTTTGCATGGCTTCTGGAAGCAGGGCAAAGCCTGCGCTCATAAAAGGATGCATCACTTTCCCCTTTCTGCCACGGCCCGCAGCACTCTCTTTTCCAGAAGCCCCAGAATCTGGGCAGAGGAATACCCGCTTACGCCGCAGATGGCGGCCCGACAGTTAGCGGAAACGGCCTCGGCATCGGCAATGAGAAGAAAAACAAGGATGCCCACGAAGGCACTCATGAGCAGCCCGCCGAAAAGCCAGCACCATGAAAATGATTTGGGATTCTGTATCATCCTCACCACCCCTCCCAGCATGGCCAGTAGGACGGCGGGTGCGATCTCCAGGCCCAAACGAAACATCTCGTCGATAATACGCACACCGCCTCCTGCTGTGTCGGTTGCCCGACAGAATGGGTTATGCGCCGAGCAGCACCTCGACAGTGGCCGTGGCTCCGGAAGCCACAGGCTGAAGCACCGCGCCAAAAGCCGGATCAGAAGTCTTGAGGGTGAGGAGGCTGTCTGCACCGAGATAGACACGGGCTCCTGCTGTCACGGCGGCATTGTCCGTGCCGTCGTGGCCTTTGACGCTGAGGCGATAAACGCCTTTCAGCCGCACGGCTCCGAGGGCGTTGTGGGCAATATCCGTGGATGCCACCGCAGGGATGACACCAATCATTAAAGGCTGGCCGGAGACAAGCCCCCCTGCGGGGCCGGTAATGGTGACAGATTCGCCTGTATTTACATAGTTTTTCATGGAGTTGCTCCTTCTCCCTTAAAAGGGGTCAGACCCCTTTTAAGATATGTTTTTTAAAGGGGTCTGACCCCTTTTAAGGAATTATGCTCCGGCGTTTTTCAGCAGGCCGCGCCAGTCCACAGGAGCGGCGGCAGCATCGATGCGGACTTTGTACTCCACCCCATCGCGGTTCCAGCCCTGCCGGGATTCCATGTAAGGCGCTGTTTTCCCGCCCAGGAAAAAGACCTTGACGGTCTTGCCTTTGAGAGCGCCGAGATACCAAGCTGTGGCGGAGTCGTCGTCAAGCCTCGGCTCATAGATGCGGGTCAGGGCGTTGCCTGCATAGATGTTGACCTGCATTTCTGCGCCCAATTTATCCGACTTGAAAAACTCCTCCGTGGTGCCCATGAGGGATACCGGAGCCAACAAGTACTGGGGCCGGATATTGAGGCGTTTCAGGCCCCGCATGTCTTTCTGGAGGCCCATTTTTTTGTAGGCATCGGTCAGAGCAGCGATACCGATGGCACCGGTGACACCGATGTTTCCGTGATCCGCGTGAAACAGGGCCTTGCCGTCGCCCATTTTCCCGTTTGAGATGAGCACGGCATAGGGCAGATCCCCGATTTTGCGGGCAGCAGCCTCGCCCATGAGGCGGGGGATGTCTGTCATGGCCCCGAGGTCGTCGTTGATGATGGCCTGGCGGGTGATGCTGAACATTTTTCCGTATGTGGCCAGCTTAACGGACTCCTTGTGCTCATCCACGGAACCGTGTTTGTATTCGCCGTCCTCGGGAATTTCATCGAGATTGTCAAACTCGGAGATACGACCAAACTCGTGGATTTTAAAATCATCCATCCGGCCCGTGGCGCACCACTGGCTCCATGTTTCGTTGGCTCCTTCCCATCCCGCCTGCAGGCTGCGCCTTGCGGTGCTGCCTAAAATAAAGGGGAGATCCGATGTGGACATGGCACGGCCCACCATCTCCATTGCATCACCGGGGATGCGGCGGTCTCCGGAGCGGATCAGGGCCTCGCGGGCCAGCTCCCTCAGGGTGTAACCCACCAGGGATTCCGCCCCAGCCGCAGGAGCCTCGACCGTGTACCCGCAGCGGAGGGCAAGGCCGTCCAGGGCCGCAGCCCGGAACTTGTCCCGCTCGTTAACCGTTTCAGTGGCAGGGGCTCCTGCAGCAGGGGCCGCAGACGGAGCCGCCGCACGGGTGGATGCGATGCGATCCAGCACCGCAGCGCGGGCCGCCTCGATGGGGGTGCCCGTGGCGATGAGATTGTCCATAATGTCCTGACAGCTGTGGGTGCTGCACATGCGGACGATTTCCGCCACCCGGCTGCGCTCGGCAGCGACGGGGTCGGGTGTTGCAGGCGCAGGAGCCGCAGGGCTTGCTGCGGGTACGGGATGGGGGTCTGCGCTGCGGGTTTCAGGGGCTCCAGTCTCGGGAGCCGTAACAGGTGCGGGCATGTTTTCTCCTTCCCCGGCTGACCGGGCTTTTGCGTTTGGGTCTGCTCCGATGGCACATGTGGAGACCTCACGGATCTCCCAGGCTGTGACCAGGATACAGGGGCCGGTATAAGTCCGGCCGTCGATGGTATGGGTTTCGTTTTTTTTGAGGATCATTTCCTGGGCGCTGCGGAATCCGACAGAATAGTCCGTCAGATGACCCTCTTGCAGCAGCCTGAAGGCTGCATCGCCCCTGTCTGTGGATGCATAGGAGGCCCGGCCAACCACAGCCTGGCCGTCGATTTTGATCTCCCGGATGGAGCCGCAGACATCGCGGACGCTCCAGCGTTCGTGAGAATCCAGCAGGGGCACCTGTCCGGATGCGGGAGCGCGAAACCCCGACGGGATGAGGATTTCCGGCACGTATCCGCCGAGACCATAGTCCCAGCGGGTGACGGCATCCGTGTCCGTTGCGATGACCAGATCCACCGTGCGGGCATCCGCATCGAGGGATGCCGGGGCGCGTGTGGTTGCTGCCATGGCCCTGGTGAGTATTTTTTCTGCCATTCTGCCTCCTACCCTGCTGCCCCGAGGGCTGCGGGATTGGTTTTTTCGGTCTGACGCTTGCCCCCGGTGATGATTGCCAGGGCTGCGTCGCGGTCGATGCCGAGATACTGCTGGGCCATATCCGCAAAGTTCCCGATATCCTCCAGCACCTCTTCCACGTCTCTGCCTCGGGAAAGACAGGCTTCTTGTGGTGACTTAAGCAGGGCCGCAATGTCGTCCCTCTGGGCACGGTATTCACGGAGAGGATCAGCGGGCGGCATGACCGGGGGGAGCCACACCGCCTGCTGCCACGCCCGCTCGTCGCGGGTGTATTGGGGGATTTCCAGCGCCCCGCGATAGACAGACAGGGTCAGGAAATCCGCGTAAACAGGCTGGCACCAGTGCCGGATGAGGCGGGTCTGGTGGGGGGTGATCATACGGGCCAGATCCGTCCGGACACCCCGGTAGTTTGAGAAGCTGAGGCCGGAATAATTGCCCGTCAGCATCTCCACCGAGGTGTCCGTGGAAATGGCAATGGTGCGCAGGAGGAATTGCATGAAGGGGTCGAATGACGCCCCGGTGCCAGCAGGTTGGGCCCAGGAAATATCTTCCCCGTATCCCAAGTACTTAATCACGGCC
The DNA here is from genome assembly GCF_034006065.1 of Desulfobotulus sp. Lineage (NCBI taxonomy): Bacteria > Pseudomonadati > Thermodesulfobacteriota > Desulfobacteria > Desulfobacterales > Desulfobacteraceae > Desulfobotulus > Desulfobotulus sp. Next base: position 8,404 of record NZ_JAVETM010000044.1, read on the forward strand.
GTTCCGTCGCCAAGATTTTCCACGCCTTTTCGGGCGGGGTCGTGGTTGACGTTGGCCGTCTGGTGGACGTGGGGGCGCTCGGTTTTGATGGCCCCCAGGTACTTTGACCCCATGCGCTCCCGATCCAGCGTAGATGTCATGAGATCCTGCACGTCATCCGCAAGATTGACTGCGGACGTAAAATCGGAGACCCCCAGCACCTGTCCGGGATACTGCTGATGGAACAGGTGGAGGACCTGGGAGGCAAGCATCCGCCGGGGGGAGCCGTAGCCCTCATCGGAAAAATGATAGGCTTCCACCGCGCCGGTAACGGGATGGATTTCCACCCCGCCCCGCATGAGATTTTTTCCGATGGGCTTGCCCTGATCCGTGAGCCGGGCCGCGTCGATCATGAGCAGACGGACGGGAGCCGGGCCGGATGTGTCCTGGATTTTGATGGCAAGGGCGTTGCCGGTCTCGATGCGGGTGCGCTCCGCCAGGGCCGTCAGCTCGAAAAAATGGAGACGGCCGGAGGCATCTGCATGGTCCATCCAGCGCAGCCATGCGTCCTCGATTTTGTCCGTGATTGCTTTGAGAGCCTTGCGATCCTGATAGATAATGGGCCGGGACTGGAGCCGGATGCCATCCCCGCAGGTAAGTTGCACCCGGACGCGGAGCGCACGGTCAAACAGCGGAAAATCCTGGCAGAGTTGGCGCACCTTGGCCGCGATGCGGGGCTGATGGGCAAGAATCTGGTCATTGATGTTCTGATCCATGGCCCGCCATGCGCCATGGTCGCCCTGAGCAGCGGCGTAACGCTGGGACTGACGCTGGATCATCTGTCGGTCACACATGCGCCGCAGCTGTGCGTTGGGCAAAAACACGCCGATGATGGCATCGAGGCCGGAGCCGATGAGGGGGAGGATATTCATCGTCTCGCCCTCCCTGCGACCTGTGTGATAAGGGGCGTGGTGCCTGCCTCCTGCTCCGCCATGGCTGTGACGTAATCCAGGGCGCGTCTAAAATCGTTGAAATCCCTGTATTCAAAGCGCAGTCCGTCGGCAGTGGCGTAGGATTTTATTTTCCATGATCCCGATGCCATGTCGTTCAGCATTTCGTTTTTTAAGTCTGCCCAGCTTGTAAACATGTGCTCCCCCCAAGGCAAAAAATCCGTCATTTTCTGCCTGAGGTTATAGCACGGGTTTTTTCAGCAGCTGGGGGTGTATGACTGGGTGAGGGCGTATGAGGAGCAGAGGGGAGCAGAGGGGAGCAAAAAAAGCTTGACAGGTTTTTTATGCGTTTTTTTGGGGCAGAAAAAGGACGCAAAAAACCCGGCTCGGGGCCGGGCTTTTCCCCCTCTCCTGCGGGAGAGGGGCCGGGGTGAGGGCGCTATTTTCTGACGTGGGTCAGAAGGGTAAACCATGCGGGGTAGGGCATGGGTTTGTGGCCCTGTTGGTCATCGGGCTGGATGTAGCGGCGGAAAGTGCGGGCATCAATTCCGATGATTTCCGCAGCCGCCCCGCCGGTAAGTCCTGCAAAATGCAGAACTCCCCGGAGGTGTTCTTGTATTGTGCGGCCTGCATAATCCCGCCGATCCATTGCCAGCCATTCATGGGCTGACGGGAGGGGGATGGACAGACATATTTTGACAATCTGCCTGTCGATGGCTTCCACCTCTTCATCCGGGCACTCGTTGCGCTGGAGGATGAGGGGCCGGATTTCGTCCGCTCCGGGAATATCCACGGTGGACGGTAGAGCTGCCATGATTTTTTCCGGGATGCCCAGCAGGCGGGCATCACGGATGGATGTGATGGTCTCGGGGGAAGATGTTGAAAGAAGACGCTTCAGCTCTCCAGGCTTCGGAACACAAGGGGCGCAGGAAAGATCCGGAATCCATGCCTCCGCTTCTTCAAGCCCAAGGGCCACAGCTTCCGCAGGTGTAACAGCAACGCCACGCCCATCAAGCTCCACAACAACCCATCCCCGTTTTTTTATCACAGCCGCTCGGGAAACGGAAAGGACAACCTCTTCCGGGAAGCGGTCTTTATTATCCCCAGACAAGGGCAGCGGGACGATAATGCCCCCGATGGTGGGGACAGCTGCAAAATTCGGGTCAATTTCTATCTTCGGGGGGGTGGGCGGAGTTTCTTTTTCTTGCCTTTCCCTTTTGAGCTTTTCCCTGTACGGCTCCATGAAAATGCACGGAACGCCCTTCTGCTCAGCGAGCACCATGGCCTTGCCTTTTGCCTCGGCTTCGGTGGAGGCTTTAAAGCCACACCTTGTCCCGTCCCCCATTACATACCCATATCCCGTCTTGTGGTAATATGCATATTTATATTCCGTGCTGTTCATTTTCCTTCTCCTTCGGAGGTGATGCCCAAGATTGGGCTTGTTTTTGCCCCTCCGGGGAGGGGCTTGTTTTTAATTTTTATAATCCAGCTCACCATCGCTATTTAAAAAGAGGGCCCCTTCTGCGTGGAGATATTCGATCATCTGGTCAGGCCCATCCTTTGCTGCTTCCATAACCGCCAGGAATTTTTCAGAAATTTCAACAACCTTGCAATCCAGCTCCTCGTCGTAGGGGTTATGTCCATGGCCTTTGACGTACCCCCGTGCTGACTGCCTTGCTGCACTTTCCGTATGCCCCACCCCGATAAGTGATGTAATGTGTCCCTGGCTGGTTTCATACTGAGAAATGGCTGCTTTCATGGGTCTTCTCCTTTTCAGAGGTTTTGCCCTGGAAGAAATTTCCGGGCTTGTTAAGAAATACAATAGGGCATTATGCCCTATTGGTCAAGCCTTTTTTTATTTATTCCACAAAAAAAAGACCCGCCGGAAACTCCAGCGGGCCGCATATATAATGATGGGGCCATAGACCTCCGGCAGGAAGCCCCGGCCTGAGCCGGGGCTATTTTTTAATCCTCTTGCCTGCGGACAGTTTTAACTCCATTTTCCCAGGAAACAAGCAGGTACTCGTCGTCCCAAGACCAGATGTCCTGGGTATCCGATGGCTCCTCGCCGCCGAAGGTGGGCAGCTGTGACATATCTATGGTTTCGAGTTCATCCGGAGATGCTGCATTTATGAGGGCCTCCAGCTCAAATACGCTGTCCGCATTTTCGATCTTCTCATAAAATTCCATAGCTTGCCTCCTCGTTTGTTGCCCAGGCCTTGGCCGGGGCTTTGTTGTTATTTACCACAATTTCCGCAGTGGCCCTTGTGAAGTCCCTTACTTACCTGGCAGTATTCCTGCCCTTCAGAGGTCTTGGGCCAGTTTCCCGCAAGCTTTTTTTCGCATTTGGTGCAGATGTTCAGGGTTTCGCCGGTGGGTGCCTGCCATGTGATGACTTTCTGATTTTTCATGATCCGTCTCCTTTTGAGGGTTTGCCCTGGAGTTATTTCCGGGCTTGTTAAGAAACACAATAGGGCATAATGCCCTATCTGTCAACAGTTTTTTACTTATCCAGCTTTTTAAAAAGCCCTTTGATAGTGTCCCCCCGTTTCCGCAGCAGGGCGCAGGCATCGGCCCAGACACCCACGGGGATGGGTCTTTCCCCGGCCATCCACTGGCGGATGCGACGGGAGTCGGACAGGCCAAGGGCACGGGTTAGGTCTGTCTGCCATCTGTCACCGTAAAGGGCCTGCCCGGTCATTTCCAGTTCCGCAGGGCCGTAGGTTCGGGCCACATCCATTGCGTGGGCATAGTGATAATACCCCAGCCAAAAATTAGACTGGATCTCTTCCGAGACCCCGCCCTCTGGGTCATGGATGGTGTCCAGCTTGTCCAGGAGGTCGGCAAGGGATTCTTCTTTGTCTTTTGTGTTGTCCGGATGCTTGGCTATCAGGGCAAGGCAGGATGCCGGACGGTGGATTTGGGCAAGGATGGCTTCCGGGATCTCTCCGGGGCCGGGCCAGATCAGGCGGCAGACGCTTCCGAGGGTGTACATTGTCTTTTCCATGGCTTTGTCCTTTATGTTTGGGCCGGTTTCCCGGCCCTTGTTTTTAGTAACCCATGATCTTTTTCATATTAGATCTATGGTCTGCATATTCTTTTTCGTTTGCCTTGGATCTTTTGTGGTTTGCACCTAATTCAGCCTGATACTTTTCAAAAACGGCCAGCGCATCAGGGTTTGTGGGGATAAGGGCTTTAACGCTTTTGCCGCCCATCCGGATTATTCCGCAGTTAAAAAACCCATCTTCAAGGCGGGGGTTGCTGCAAACTTCTTTTCCGAATCTAATTTCAATGCCAAGGGTTTTTTTGGTTCTGGTGGCCTTGGCAATCATGGCTTCTTCCCTGATGATTTCGATGGTTACTTCTCCGCCTCTTGCTGTTTTCCATGTGTGCTTTTCCATGTCCCGCCTCCTAAGGCTTGGTGTTTTTGAGCTTCCCTTGTGGCCGCTCTTGATTAAACTTGTACCTAATTTTAGGTACGGAGTCAATCCCTTTTTTCTGTTTTTTTTTAAAAAAAAGACCCGCCGGGGAATCCAGCGGGCCACATATATAATGTTAAACGGAGAGGACCGCCTTTTTTAAAAACAGAGGAGAGCCCGCCTTTCCCCCGGCCTCTCTGCGGGCCTGAATCCACCATATATGGTCATAGCCAGCCCTTCTCCCCGTTCATCTATATAGCGGAAAGGGCCAATAACCTGAGGAAGGTTCTCGACCTCATTTATCAACCACTCCAAAACATCCTGGTCGTCAACTCCCCAGCCTGGTCCGGCGGCAAGCCCTTCCGTGTGCCTTGCAAGTTTTTTGGCTTTTTCAAGCATGCGCATTCTTTTTTCATCCATCTTTCCCCTCCTTTTTTTATGCACCGGTTGTCAATCATCATCCACAGGAGGCGGCGGCGTCATTGGCAACTCCATCCAATGCGTTACGGCATTGTGCGGGCCGCCATGCCCCCTAAAAATAAGCAGACCCTCCTGCACATTGTCCGGCACCAGAATGGCCACCCCGCACCTGCCGAGGAAGTACACCAGCACGGGCACGTTGACGGGCGGCATGTGGTCATTGACGTGGATCCATTTTACATGGGCTCCCGTAGTCGTCCCGCTGACGCTGGGCCTTACCACCTCATAAATGAGCAGCAATCTCTGCTGGATGGAGGCAAGGTAATAAAACAGGATGAGGGCTGCGAGGGTCAAAGCACATATAAGGGCCGACTTTGGAGTCATGGGGGTATTTTCAAAAAACACCCATCTGGTTCCAAAAAACGCCATAACCCCCCAACACGCGCCCAGATATATTGACGAAGCTATTCGCATATCCGCCTCCAGTGCTGGTACAGGGTTGCCGCGTAGGCCTCCAGATCCTCGGAGGTCTGGTGGTATTGGCTCAGGTATCCGTAGATTTTTTCCAAAATGGCCCGCATTTTTGCTATGGCCTCCCGCTTTTCCGGCGGGGTGGATGCGCTCATGGTGGCCTCGATATCCACCGCCATGGGCAGTACCATGCAGACATATACGGCCGGAGAGTCCCGGTGCTGCCGCCAGAAGGCATCCAGGCTGTCGATGGCATCGGGTGCGCCGCCGTGGTCATCCGGGGAAAGTTTGCCGTAAAGCTTAAAAACCGCTTCGCAGGCGGAGCGAAGCTGCCGCTCGTACGCCATCGTTTTTGGGCGCTGGCCATGGGTCTGGCGGAGGTTGTTGCAAAATCCCCGTGCCATCCCGGCCACGGAAATGGCTTCCCGGTTGGCACGGGATGGGGCGGCTGTTTTGTAAAAATCCCTGGAATCCGGACGCATCCGGGCCGGGAGGGCCGATGCGGGGAGGGTGTGGATCTGGCCCGCAATGGGAAACGGGAGGGCCGTATTTTGATTTTTGATGGCCCGGAGATGTTGTTCCAGGGCTTCTGCTGCGCTCATGACTGCTCCCCCCTGATTTTTGCTGCTGCCATGCAGGCGTAGTGGGCCAGTTTGTAACAGTCCCGAAGGGCCTCGGCGTCGCCCCTGGCGTTGCGCCCCATGCGGTTGATGTATCGGGACATATTGTTTTTTATGTCATCGACGGAAAACCCGGATGCCTGATCATCGGGCATGTCCCCGTACTGTGGCACCGTGTATTTTTCGATGTGGTCGGCCACATCCACGGCAAAGTCCATCCACTCATTTTCCCGCTTGCTCATTCAGTCTCTCCCTCAATCTCGTTAGTTTTTCCGCCCTTTGGAAATCAATCTCATGGGCCGGGATGAGCATCCGCATCTGCTCCAGCATGATTTCCGCGTCTGCCAGTTCTGCCGCCATCTGATCCCTCGACTCTGAGGACTGCCCCTTCGACCAACGCCAGCGCAAAATTGCCGCTGCTGCCTCGGAGAGCTCTTCCGCAGCCTTGGCAATCTGAGCCTCATGCCCAAAAACCTCCCTCGCCTGTATGTAGGTGAGATGATCCGCCCGGATGTTCATGGCCCGCTGGATGAGGTATTCCGGAGTCCCCAGGATTACGTCAAACATGGTGCAGCGGGGGTGGGCCGACATAACCAGGAGATCCCGGTAATGGGTCAGGCCGTCCTGCCTGTCCCAGTAACTGAGGGCCACGTATCGCTTGCAAAAATGACGGAGCGGGCAGCGGTACCCCTGTGCTCCTGGCCCACAGCGCTCCTCGTGTGCCGGGTATCTCAGATCCGGGGCCGGGGAAGCGCCTCGATGCGGGGCCGCTCCAGTTCCTGGTACCGCGCCCGCTCCAGTGTCCGCTCCGCATTGTCCAGCGCCCTGCGGGTGCGATCCACATGGGCCTGCGCCTCCAATATTTCCTGATTTGTGGCCGCTTTCCGGAGATTCAGGAGCGCCATTTTCCATCGAGTCCGACAGATTTCCGTGAGGGATTGTGCTGCCAAGAGCCGATTCGCATTCATGAAGAACCTCCTTGAGGGTCTGGAGCCGGTCGTCCCACATATTGCGTTTCGGGCGGAATCCCTCAACCATGTGGGTGGCCTCGACGTGGGCCTTGAGTACGGGCATGAGCGGGTAAACCGAATGGATCAGATCCCGCAGAAGCTCCCGCATCTGATCCCGCTCCTCAATGTTGCGGCGGACATCCGCCAGTGCTGCTGTCAATGGACTCATGATGCCTCCCGGATCTGTTGTGCTCTCCAGTCATCGATGAGGGAGACCGATGACTCCCACCTTCCGTCTATTTTTTTTGCAGGGAAACCCCGCTCCTGCACCCAGCCGAGTATTGTGGCGGGGGAGCGGTGGACGTAGCGGGCGATGGCCTCCATCCCAACCAGAGGATCTGTCTGTTTTTTCCTGTCTGCCATGTTACCTCCTTACCATCGCCGCCGGGATTGGGCGGGCTGGGAACTCGTGGGTGGGGGTGCAGGATCGACCTCGACGGGCCGCTCCCAGTAGCGCATATCCAGGACATCCGTGGCCACAAGGGCATATACGGAGCAGTCGTGGCCGTGGTTTGCCGCTCCAGAGGGGCAGCTCCACTGGCCGTGGACATCCCGGTACTCATGACAGAGCATGGCCAGCCACTCGTCCGGGGTCTCTGCGTGGAAATGCCAGGCTCCGGGGTCTGCGGGGTCGATCTGCCAGAGCCGGGCCAGCTCATCTTTGTAGAAATTGACATTTGCCTGGAGGAGCTGCAGGCCTCCGGGGATGGGCTTGTTTGCCCTTTTCCCCGCAGATGCCGGGTAATGCTCGATGGCGGAAAACCGCCAGGGTCGCTGCTGTCTTGCCGACCCCTGAAACGGGACCACAAGGCCCCGGTGTTTGGCGCACCAGTCGTAAATCTCGGCGGTACGGTGGCCCATGGCGTCGATGACCGCCATGGCGATCATGTACTCGTTGCCGCCCGAGTCCCGGTATTTGTCCTGCCAAATGATCTGTTCCAGGGCCTCAAAGCTCTGGACAAATCCGGAGCGGATCTGCCAGGACTCCCGATCCACACCGTAGCCCCAGGCGCGGATCTCGTACCAAAAGCCGTCGTCCTGGGTATCGCATCCGGCTGTAAGCCCCGCAATGATGCCATTTCCGGGAACGATTCGAGCGGGGCGGGAATCCCGGAGCAGTGCCAGGGTTTCTACCCGGCGCTCGGAAAGGCCGGTGTAGGGTTCCGCTAAATGAGAGTTGAAACAATCCTGCATGGCGTTTGCCGACTTCATTCCCCGGAGCCATGCCGCTGCGGTTTTCCCGGAGGAAACGAACGGTGTTACCCATGCTGGCAAATGAAAGCCGATGCGCCGGGGCCTGCGGGTTTCAAGGGTTTTGGGGAGAGACAGGCCGGACTCCCGGCACCGCCAGCCACCCAGACGGACAGCATCCTGACGGGTAAGGGTGTCCCACCGGGCCTGACAGTGGGGGCACTCATACCATGTGAGCTTTTCGTCCCGCTCCAGGAGGGCCGGGTCTGCTGTTCTGCCGCCATCCCATTTGATGTTTTCAAAAGACATCTTGTGGGAGCGGGAGCATGTTGGGCATGTGGCGTGATAGTCAAAAACCACATCCGCCATGGCCATGCGCGTCTCGATGTTCCCGGCGGGGACGGTGGGGCTGGAAAATATCCACCATTTGTACCGATCCGGGAAAGTTGTCATACGCTTTTCGATCAGTTCCAGGCCTGCGGCTTCACCCTGTCTTGCTGTTGCCTGGTATCCGGGCTTGTCCACCTCATCGGATATGGCGTACCGGATGGGTTTGTTGGCAAGGCGGGCGGATGATGATGCCCAGGCCAGATAAATGGGCATGTGGGTGAGGTTCACCCGGGTGTTTGATTCATCATCGACCCGGCCCGTGCGGTACCTCTGCAACCGCGCCGAGGTCCTGAACATCGGCGCAAGCCTGTCCTTGGCTACCTCGGAGCAGGTGTTTTCGTCCGAGAACGTCATGAGGACGGGGCCGGGCTCCCGGTCTGCAAGATAACCCACATAGGTGAGCGCCGCCTCGGTGACTCCTGACTGGGGGCATTTCTGGCAGTAAATCTCACGCACGAAGGGGCTGGCGGATGCATCCATTATCCCAGCGAGGTAAGGCGTGAGACTGTTGCGCCATGGGCCGGGGTTGGCGGACATGGTGACGACCCGGTGTTTTTCGGCCCATTCCGACGGGGCCATGGGTTTTGGTTTCCGGAAAATCCGGCGCTCCGCTGCGGAAAATGAGACGGAGAGACGGAGTTTGTCCCTGGTGCTGCGGACAGCGTCCGGCATCCAGTGTGCTGCCCTGGCAGTGATGGGCTTTTTAGGCGTGGCCCGGAAAAGCTCAGTCTGTTTCATTTTCGGTATCCTCTTCCCGGTCTTCTCTTTCTTCTGCAGCCTCATCCGTGCCCGGCAGCACCATTACCTGATAGGTCTCCGTGGAGGCATATGTCCGGAGCAGATCGTCCAGGGTGTCGTTCAAAAATGCCGTCAGTTCTGGGGTTTTCTCTGCTTTGCCGGACACAAGTGCGATCATCCGAGCTGCCTGGGAGGCAAACATCCGCCGCAATCCGGATTCCAAAACGATGGCCCGGCCTGCAAGCTCCCGCTCAAAATCTGCCCTGTGGAGGTATTTCCCTCGCAGCTGATCAAGCTCAAAAGCGGATTTCTGGGCCTTGATTTCGAGGTTACGGATTTCGAGCTGCATTTTTTCAGCCCCCAAATCCGCAGCATCTCCGCTCTCTCTGCCAACCATAGCCAGGAGCCAGACCTTGGCATCCACCCCCAGGATGGACTTGTCCGACTGCACCCGGAGCAGGCCCTTTTTGGCATGTCCGTATGCGGTGGATTTTTCCAGCCTCCATCCATTAGCCTTTGCCCAGACGACAAGCTCCATGGTGTTCTTAAATTTTTCCGGAAAATCTGCCGCCATGTCATCTCCTTGACGCTCAGGCCCAACATCCAAAAACAAAAAATCGTCACAAATTGAGTCAAAAACCCAGCCTCACCCGCCTGATACCCGCCTCCCGGCCCATGCCCAAAAAGTCGGCCCTGACTGAAAGGCCAGTAAAATCAGGCTTTTTTCCAAATTCCAACACATTTTCAAAAATAAATGGACCCAACTTTCGGGATCCGCGCCCCCGTATGGGGCTCGGGCCGGGGGGAGGAACCGCCGCTAACATCGGGGCAGCGTCAGCGCCCCAGCAGCCAGCAGCCGCCGAAGGTCGGGCATGGCCAGCTCCACCAGGCGTAGAGCCTGGCCGTAAAACTCCCAGCGCTCCGGCTCATCCGGAGACACGCCGGGGCGGATGGACAGGTGCAGATCCTCAGCCTCATCCATCCAGAGGCGAACTCCATGGCGGTTACCCTTCAGGCGTCGGGACAGTTCCATGACAGTCGGGCATTCGCGCCAGTTTTGTCCCCCAGCCACGGGAGACGGTGAGGGCCAGATACCCTCAGGCTGTCCGATTAACCCGCCAGTGCGGGCATCTGGGCTCGGATCCGGTGTCGTGCCGGAAGAAGCCCCCTCCTTTGACGCAGGAAGAACACGAAGGCCCTGGGATCTCATATCCTCGCGGGCTGCCTGACCATCGTTGGCCGGGCTATAGGCAGGGGCCATTGCCCCGTACTTATCGAAAATGCAGGAGGGCTTCATGCTGTCCCGCCCTGTTTTATTGCTAAACCATTGATTTTTTTACATTGCTGAAAGGGTGTCCCATCCCTGTCCCATCCTTGTCCCACCCAAAAACGCGCTAAGTATTTGAGTTTTATAGGGTGGTCCGGGTGTCCCACCCTGTTTCCAACAAAGTCAGAATGTATATTACATATACACACACGCGTGCGCGCGCACATGCGCAATATGTTGTATTTAGGGTGGGACAGGCGGGACAGAAGGCCTAAATATTTGTTTTTGTTGGCTTGGTCTGTCCCAAATTTGCCCCCGTAGGGTGGGACAAGGGTGGGACAAGGATGGGACAGCGTGGGTTTTTGTCCCCCGGTTTTGCTCTGGGGGGCCATCCCTCTCGGGGGGTGCGGGGTTATCATGCTCCACCTCCCACATAAGAGATGCCATGGATGGCATACTCTCGGGCCTGGCCCACCCGGCGGCGGGTACTGCTCAGACTGCGGTGGGCAAGGAAAAGTTCCTTGAAAAAATTATCCTTACCCAAGGCGCTGTACCCGTTTGCATCACAGTATCCCTTATATCCTTTATAAAGGGTGTCTTTTGCAGTGAGCTTGTTTGCATCCAGCTCACAAGCATCCTGGAGGAAGGCCACCACAGGGTTATTCTGACGCCGGAACTCCATCAGGAGGTCTCTGGTTTCTTCGCAGTTGGTAAAATAGCCCTGCGCCCACAGACGATGAAGGCCAACAATCGCCCACTGGAAGATTTCCGACAGCTCCTCCATGAGTTTGGACTTCAGGTGCGGATCCAGATCCGGATCATCGTCGGCCCACTGTTTTTTGGCCTTGATGATCAGCCAGCGGCGGAAATGCCCGTCTGAGTTGTCCAGCACCCTGGGGAGCTGGTTTGAGGCAAAAACCAGCTTACAGAACGCCTCAAAGGTGAATGGATTTTCGTGCTTGAAGGCTGCGGATATGGGGTCTCCAGAGGTAATGGCCTTGAAAAACTGGCTCTCGATGGCCTTTTTGCCCACCTCTGTAGAGATATTCACGGCTTTTCCGTAAAGGGAAGACCTTAAAAACTGATCCTCCAATTCCGCCAGACCAACAGCCGAACAGTTAGCTATCCCCACCATCTGGCGCAGGATATACAGGATGGTGCTTTTGCCATCAGACCCGTCCCCCAGCAGCAATAGGCACTTACTCAGCAGGGGCGGAGCTGTACGATCCAGGCAGTACCCAAAAAACTCCTGCAGCTGCATGATGGCTTCGGGTGTCTGGATATTTTGCTCCAGCATCCTGAGCCACACGCTGCATGTTTTCCCGGCCCTCGGGTACCAGACCACGGGAATTTCCACGGAGGAGAATCGCTCCGGATCATGGGGCCGCAGCTCCAGCGTCCGGATATTCAGATCCCCGTTTTTGACCGACACCCAGTCCAGCTGATCATTCATGGCCCTGCCAAAGGGCATGGCAGACATGATCTTTGCCTGTTCCGCTGCGTCAGAAACGCGGGACATCTGGGACTCAGTGCCCAGCACCTCGATGGCGGTTTTTTTGATGACATCCAGCTCCACCGCATCCCACACCGACCCCGTCCAGCGATACACCAGCCCGGTCTTGTGGTCATAGTTGAGCCGGAACTTGTCCAGCAGGCGGTTTGCCAGCAGGCGGGGCCGGAAGGACAGCCGACCGTTTACCCCTGTCTCGAAAAAATCCGATGCCTCGCTCTCCAGTGGGGCTTCCGTCTGGTGAAAAACCGTGGCCGAAGCCATCAGCTCCTCCAGATCCTCAGCACTCCTCCGGTGCTTGACAAAAAAATCTGTCAGATCCTGACCGCCATTTTCCGGGTATCCGCCGTCCTCATGGCGGCCCATGTAGTCAGGCCACTCAATCACACGGACAGACCGGGCCACCCTGGCAATGGCAGGGGCTGAAAAATGCAGGGCTGCAACCTGACCCGCCTGATCCGCGTCAAATGCAATCACCACGTCCCGCCCCTCGAACAGGGCCAGATGCTCCTTGGCCCATTTCCGCATTTTGGAGGCGGTCATGGTAATGGCATTAAACCCGTGGGACAGAGCGCAGATGGTGTCCGGCTCTCCCTCGCAGAGGAGCACAGGCCCGTCTGACCCAGGACGCGCAGGGAAAGGCAGGGCCTCTCCGTTACCAGCGGCCCAGGAGATCATCTTATCGTGACCCCTGGTGCCATCCGGCGCAGGCCCAGGGCGGTACAACCTCAGGTTTCGGACAACGCCTCCCGCGTCTTTGACCGGGATGGCTACTCTGTCGGCCTTTGGCTTTTGGATGATCCTCCCGTCCTTGGCCTGAAAGCAGGTCTGGAGGCGGATCCCCAGATCCGTAACGGTCTGGGGAGTCCACCCGCGCATAGCGCAGATCCTGTCCATCCATGCCTGAGGCAGAGGAGGCAGGGTCTCATAGATGCCATCCAGAGACGGAGGCGCAGGTTTTTTTGGTTTTTTATGCCCTTCCCATGGGGCGGGGCTGTCACCGATTCCATGGGCATTGCAAAATTCCCGGAATGCGGCCTTATTGTCCTGATAGTTGTTGGCGTGGCCCCACAATTTTATGAGGTCACCCGATGCCCCGCAGGAGAGGCAATGGTAGGAGTCTTTTTCTGGATTGTAGGAAAAGGACGCGTTTTTTTCCCCATGAAACGGACACAGCCCCCGCAGCTCCTGCTCCGTGCTGCTGCGGGAATCCACCTGAAAACACCCCCTGGCAATGGTTGCCCGCTCCTGTGGGGACAAAAACTCGACCGATTTGCCCATGGCTATTTCCGCCCCGTGATGGTGTCCTCGAATAACCGGCGCAATTCAGCGACCTCGGTCTCCAGCTGGCCAATGGCCCGAGCGGCCCGCATTGTGGCCGCAGAATCACCAGAGCATATGCCCCTTCGGAGTATCCCCATTATCTCGCTGGCCTGGATCACAACGTCCTCCAGCTCAGTGCGGAGGTCGTTTGATCCCGGTACGGGCAGATGCTGCACCTGCACCAACCGCCAGCCGGGAGGCTCCAGTAATGTTTTGAGGGCAGGGTGCTGTGTGGCCGCAAATGCCCCACGGATAGCATGCACGGATACGGTACGGCTGGGGTTTGAGCAGTAGTCATACAGTGTCCGCTGGCCAATGCCGCCCAGTTTGGCAGCCTCGGGGATGAGGCTTTGCCCCTCTCGGCCCTGAATCAGTGCCTCGTACAAAATGTCGTTTACCTCTGACATTGCAAAATCCCCCTGCATTTTTGCCTCGGCGCACACATGCATCCGGTGCATTGTTTTGTCGGACAAACGAGGTGTTTATCCCCGTTTGTCATGCAACTCTTTGAAAAACTTGTCTTTTTTTGAAAAAACCCTATAAAAGCCCCATGAAGATCCAGAAATCATTCCGCATCGATAAAGACCTGTGGGCCGAACTGGAGCGAATCTCCGAGCTGGAGGATCGGAGCTGCTCCATGCAGATCGTCCATTTTATCCGTCAGGGGGTGGATGCCTGGAGGTCGGGCAGGAAAAACCTGACAAAGCCTCAGGAATCCGAACATCCTGTCCGGACTGGCGGGCCAGCAGATAAGGACAGATAGCGTCCCAGTTCTTTTCGATCATAGACCACGTGCCCATTCTTTTCGCCCACAGGAAGGCGCATGGGGGCAGAGAAAAGAGCCCGGCCAGCTTTTCCGCCAAATCCAGGGATGGAACCGTTACCCCATTCCTGGACCTGTTGATGGTCTGGATGGTGCTCCCCACGGCTGCGCTCACAATTTTATCCAGCGATCCTTTTTTCATGTTGCAATGGTATTATTACAATTATCACAAGTCAAGTAATTCTTTTATTGCGTATTGCGGATTATTTTTTTGACCTTGGTTTTATGACCTCACGGTGTAGGATAAGTGCATGAGCGAGAAAGCAACCATACACGACCTGATCGACCAAAGAATCCGAACGCTGGGGATAACCCCGAAGGTATTGGCCGCCCATATGGGAGTGACGGAGGCCTCTATTTCACGGTGGAGGCGCGGGGTAGCAGAGCCCCACCCTCAATACTGGCCAGAATTGTTCGCGGTCCTCAAGATCAGTCCGGACGAGGTTCTTCCTCCGGCCAGTGGTCGCTTTATCCCCAACGCCCTTATCCATCCTGTGAGGCTGCCCAGCGAAGAGAGCCAAAAGTCCGGCCTCCCCAGCCGGTCAACACAAACGGAGCAGTCTATGGTCGATATTTATGAGTCCCGATTGCAAGACATGCGGGATGCCCTGGACAGGGCAGAGCGCAGCAGGGACAGGGTTGAAAACCGCCTGGATGAGTTACAGGCGGATAATCGAGATCTGCGGAAACAAATTGTAGAAATGTCAGCAGAAAATTCTAAAAAAATAGAAGCCCTTACCTCGGAAAATCTGTCACTGACAAAAAAAATAGCAGAACTACAAATGGAAATCCTCACCCTCAAGACTGAATTGTCCCACCCGATCACTCCCGGTCGCGCGGCGGGGGAGTCATAGCG
>NZ_JAVETM010000072.1:0-8246 GCF_034006065.1 Desulfobotulus sp.
TAGTCTAGAACGGAGAGCCTATCGGGATCGGAGGGAACAGGATCTACCTGTGACCGAAGAACGACGCTCCGGGCATGACAGGCGTTCCGGCCACCGCATCTCTGTCGATGGTGTGCTGGTTGCGTGTCGCAAAATACAGCGCCTGCTGAAGGAATGGATCTGGGACCATGGGGGGACTGACGTGGCCCGGATTATCTCGACCAGAAACAGAATACTCGATGCCCATTGGGAACTGTGGAGTGAGGTGTTGGGCTATGATATCCGCATAGTTAGGGATGAGCCCGGCAGGTTCTATGTTGACGAGGCCGAAAGGCTCGCCCTGATAGACGAGGTGGAGGAGATCGGTGCAGCCCGACGCATCGTCCGCCTACACAGGCCCACCCGCGGCCCACTGGCCATGGACATCTTCATGCTGCAAAAAGACGACCACTTTTTTTCCTTCGTAAAAATATTGCCGAAAAACCCCTGATAGCCCGGCAAGACATCGAAAAATGAACGCCCCTGGATTACCAGGGGCGTTTTTTTGTACTTTTTATTACGGGTCGTGTAAAAAAAGTATTGACTGTTAATATTTCAGCCCGTAAGATGGCTGAAAATGAGGGAACAAAAAACCCCACCCGGCTGCAACCGGATGGGGGCGAAACAAAAACACACAAACAAAGGATTTTTACCATGGATTCCACCAAAATCAACAAAAAAACGCCTTTAGGATTTAAGGGCAAGGGCAACCACCAACAGACCCGCGCCATCCTCACCCAGGCTGCCTCCCAGTTCCGCACCGTCGGGGAGCTGGCGCACCACCTCCACACCGTCCGGCTTATGGAGCAGATGCTGCTGAAGGGAGACCGCCCATGAAACCAATGCTTGCAAAACCATATGAGGATCAGGAAGTCACGGGCTGGTTCATGAGCGAAAAGCTGGATGGTGTGCGGGCTATCTGGAACGGATCCGCCCTGATCAGTCGCAATGGAAACGAATTTAAGGCCCCGGAATGGTTTCTGGACTCTCTCCCCAAAGACACCTTTCTGGATGGAGAGCTCTTTATGGGCCGGTCAATGTTCCAGAAAACCGTAGGGGCTGTGCGGAAACAGACTCCGGTGGATTCTGAATGGAAACAGATCCGATACTGCGTGTTTGATGCCCCCGAGGCCTCCGGCACATTCGAGCAACGCATGGCCTTCCTCAATAAAACCCTGTCCCAAAACCCCATTGTCTCTGTTGTTGACCATGTGGTCTGCACAGGGGTGGATCACCTTCACAGCCTTTCCGAAAAGCTGCTGGCCCTTGGTGCAGAGGGCGTTATGTTGCGCCGCCCAGGTTCCACCTACGAAAACAAACGGAGCGGGTCTCTCCTTAAATTCAAGCCCTTAGAAACAGACGAGGCCACGATCATTGGTTTTCAGGATGGGGAAGGCAAGCACTCCGGCCGCGTCGGTGCCATCGTCTGCGACTGGAAGGGTATCGTTTTCCGTCTCGGCACGGGTCTGTCTGATGCTCTCCGTGAAACCCCGCCCCGCATAGGCGAGCTGGCAACCTTTGCTTTTCAGGGGCTTACGGATGGTGGTGTCCCGAGATTCCCTGTCTTTATTGCCGCGAGAAACTACGAATAGGGGGGTGCCAAATGAAATGCTACCCGCCCGAAAAATGCAGGATTGAAAGAACAGCCACCACAGCCACCCTGGTGGGGCCTTCCGGTTATGGGCTGGTCACCGTGGATGCAAGAGCCTCGGATTCAGACCTCTGGCACATTCTGGACGTGATCAATTCGGCCTACGTGCTCGGCTGGGATATCGGCAGGAGCCGCATGATCCAACAGATGCAGGCCCTGGAAGAAAAACAAATATCCACCACATCTATACAGGAGGCATCATGACTGAACTGACCGACATGGAGGCGATGGCCATCGAAACCTTCCTAGACGCTCACTCTGAGAAGTTCAAGGTCGTGGCCTCCGATTTCCTCTCCCCGGAGGAAACAGATGCGCTGATCCGCAAACTCGAACTTGCGGGCGTGGCATCATGAAAAAGGACGCGTTGGAAATGTTATCCCGCAACTATGAAGACTGCGGCAAGGCCCTGGAGAGGGCCAGGCAGGATGCCGAACGAAGAAAACTGATCCGGGAGCAGGTTTTCCGGAAAACCCATCAGAGATAGGAGCCTCATCATGATCCTGTCCATCACAGACCACGCCCGCCTGCGGATGCAGCAGCGCAGATTGTCGGAGCGCCACATTCTGGCCGTCCTCACCGCTGGCAGCGCGACAGTCCTCTCCCAGTTCCGCCGACGGTATCACCTCGGGGAGGTCGCGGTCGTGGCCTCCATCGAGACGGGCACCCCCCATGTCATTACGGTATTCCGCCGGTTTGCCTCTCCAGACGGGACGCGCAAGCCAGCGGATCACCCCCAAAAGCAGCCCCGGAAGCGGGGCCTCACCGACCCCAACGTCAAGCGCCTGCTGCGCCGGGGTCATATCCCGGAGGGCATATGACAGACGCTGTCAGGCTCCAGGATGCCGCCCGCCAGACCGGTATCCCCCAGGGAACCCTGAGACTCTGGGCCGCAAACGGGAAAATCCCGACCGAAAAACGAGGGAAGGTCCACCTGGTCCGAGTTGACGACATCATGGCCAGACCCGAGGCGAGCAGATACAGCCAGGGAATACCCGCAGGATACGTTTCCAGCCAGACAGCCGCGGAGCGTACCGGATACATCCGCACCACCCTGTGCAAAATGGCTCTCTCTGGCAGGCTACACAGCCTCGTCGGGCCGGGCGGCGCGAGGTTGTTCCGGGAGGCAGATTTGGTCAACCTTAAATCCCGGAGCGCTGGCCGCACCCCCATGCGCAGGGAAAAGCCCACACCTGCACGCAGGTGCTCCTGCTGCGGCCGCAGGCCAGTGGCCCCAGGTTTCAGGCTTCTGTGTCAGATATGCTACCGCCTGGGAGAGGATCGGGGTGAGATATGATCACATATGGCGATCTGTACGGCACGGACTGTCCAGACTGCGGCGGGACGATCCTCGACCTCTGGGAGCACCGCCCCAAGGATGGGGCGCTCATCCCATGCCCCCACTGCGGAGCGGACGTCACGCTCGTTTTCACCGGCGTGGGGGGAGAAATTGGCCTGGTAAGCCGCCCAACGACTGAACAATACCTGCGGGAGAGCACCGAAAACCTCTTCCTCTCACACACACCAACCCACGCATGTCCACGGTGTAAATGGCCCGTCCGGGACGGCTGGGCTTGCCGGACATGCGGATATGGAGGATGACCAGATGACTTTTGAAGAAATAAGGAGTTTTGCGGGCAGCAGGTTTCCGGAACCGTTTGTGATGGATGGATACATGCAGGCAACAGACGGCAAAATTCTGGTTCGTGTCCCAATAACCAACACACTGCTGGCGCTGGCCGGGCCGAATTGCGGCAAACACACTGCAACCATAGGCGAATGGCTTTGGTCGGGACATCATGCTGTAGATTGGGTGGATTTGCCCATTATAGACATGGAAAGCCTGGAGCCATGCGGGACATGCCGCGGGACCCTGAAGGTTCCGGCCATGGATACCTGCCCTGAGTGCGACGGGGAAGGCGAGATACCTTCCAGGGCGCAAGTTGTGGACTGTACCACCTGTGATTCTACCGGGAAGAAAATAGACACAGAAAACCCAGTCAAGATCGGCGAAGCCCATATACAAATCCGGTATCTGTTAAAAATAGCGGGTCTCTCGGGGGCAAAAATCGCACAGGTATCCCGGTGGTATGACCCTGTGCCGTTTGTTTTTGACGGCGGGCAGGGGGTTGTGATGCCTGTGAAAATGGGCTTGAGGGATTAATCAAAAGAATCAAAGGGCTGAAAATAAAAAAGGGCCTGCCCCTTCAGTCAAGACAGAATGGAGACCGCAGAATGAAAATAACCGATGATTTGTGGGACACCCCGCCATCTGTGGATGCCGCCCTTGAAAAGGCAGCAGAATTTTTGCCGAAAGGATACAGGATAGCTATTTTTGTTGAAAAAGGCGGATATGCCGTAGAGCTTGAATTCCCGGACGGTAGATCCGAACCCATGGATGGCGACGATGGTATCCGGTCGGACATTATGGAAGGAGTCCGGGTGGCCCACGGAATCACAGAAGAAAAATGGGTCTGACCCATTTTCTTGCGGAAAAGTCGGAGCCTTTATGAGTAAAGATAAACGAACACAGCGCCTTATTGATGCCTTTTATCATGCCCATGGCCCCTGCTGCGCCGGTTGTGATTGGTGGCGGTGGCACAGCTCTCTTGTTGGAGAATGCACAAGATCGGCCCCGGTGTCTGCTGAAGAAACCATAGCCATCCTTTTCCCCGAAGGGTTTTTCTCCGGGGAAGTTAAGGCGGGCCACATCCTCACACCGAGAGAGCATGTATGTGGGGATTTCAAAGACACCTACCCATTGGATCATAAAACAAAGATGAAAAAGGAGGATTTGAGGTGAGGCAGATAAAAAACAGAAAAATGGGTCTGACCCCTTTTTTTTGATGAATTTTAGTGGGAGGCTTTATGGAAAAAGAATTGCTGCACATCTTGCAACACGCCCTTGGCGTTGATCAGTACGGCCAGGGGAGCCAATACCGGAACCATTTCGCTACAGGTCCGGGCGTAAAGGATTTTTTGAAGTGCCAGGAGCTGGCCGAGAGGGGTTTTATGAAAGATCTCGGAACAAGGCCCCTCTGGGGGGACCAACACTGTTTTGTCGTCACCCCTGAAGGCATCCAGGCTGTTGCCCTGGAGAGCCCAAGGCCGCCAAAGGTTTCAAGAAGCAAAGCGAGGTATCGCAGATACTTGGAATATGGAGATAGTTTTGACTCATTCCTTGATTTTTGTCGGTGGGATGCAGACCCGGAAAGAAGCTGGAATTGTAGCGAATAGGATGAAAGGTAGCGGAATAAATATGAATGAAATCAAGTACAAATATTATGTTGCAGAGGGTGAGTCCATTGCCCATGTCATTGCAGAGGCCCAGGATCAACTTTCCCAATACCGAGCGAGAGTCGGTTCTTTTTTGAAAAAGTATGAGGCTGATGGTCTCTGGGGCTACAGCGGGAGGGCTCCGTTTGCTATCGGATGGCACTGGCAGCGGCCAGAGGGGGATCGCAAGGCCACGCCACCCATGCGAGAATATTTCCTTAAGCCATCATTGGAACGTAATGGCGACATCACTTATGCGTACTATAAGCCTGATAAGCGCTGTCGGGCCGGTAGGGCTATTGTGGAGGAACTCCAGGCCGTTGGCGGCTTTAATTTTTCAAATTATATCTGCACAAAACTGAAAGTCCACAAAGAGGTCTTTGGCCTTTTGAATGGTAGAAGTGTCGTGAGCCATACAGTAGCAGGTCTATACGGCGACAGGCTGGCTTTCAAGATCCCCACCACAGACCACCATGACGACTCTTTTACAGCCCCGGATGGATTTCTGGAGATCAAAAAGTCAGAGTTTATAGCCATCACGGAAGAGGGGGTATAGGTCATGCCTCTAACCAAAACAACCGAAACGGCATACTGGGGTAATAGGCGACCCTTGTGCCCGCATTGCGACACAATCATCACCCTCGCAATGTGCCATGAGAAAAATGGGTCTGGCCCCTTTTTTTGCGCTTTTTTTGCGCTTTTTTTGCGTTCAACAACCGTTTCAACTCGACTCGCTACGCTCGCAAATGCTGCCTGTCAGAAATGGAGGCATATGAGTTGGCATCCAACGAAAAACCAATCTGTGACCGCGTGGTGCATTAAATGCAAAAAATATACCACTCGGTCAAGAGTAGACGGGAAATGTCCCTTCTGCCGCGAATCAAAAACAGGTAATGGACGGAGGCAGCACCCGGTCATAGGGCAATAAAAAAAGATAAAAGGAAGATAAAAGGGGTCAGACCCCTTTTGAGCCAATTCTATGAGCCACAAAACCATTTGTGGCTCATATTCCGCTTCCCACCTTATATATGGAGGCTTTATGTATTTGACACGTAAAGAGGTCGCCGCCAAGCTGGGTATCTCCCCCGCCACCATCTACAACCTTATGAGATCCGGAGAGCTGCCCCAGCCTGTCCGCTGGAGCCGGACTGTCCTGCGCTGGCCACTCCGGGAGATTGAGGAGTATGAGCAAAAGGCCCTGGACTCCAGAAAAATAGTTCCAAGGCAGCCGCCAAAACCCATCGGCAGGCCCAGGAGGCGCCCAATAGAGAGGGAGCCAGATCAACCAGATGACCACTGAGCCCACGGATCCACACCATCTGCCGGACTGGCGGATGCAGGCGCCGGTGTCAGCCTAACCTCATCCAGCCAGTCTGCCCACCTCTGCATCATTTCCCGCCGCTGATCCAGAAACGTCGTCCGATTGTACGCCCTCCCCAAGGCATCCCGGACATTGTGCGCCAGCTGCATTTCCACGATGTCCACAGGATAGTTCAGCGTTTCCACCAGATGCGTCCGGGCCACAGCCCGCCACCCGTGGGAGGTCATCCGCCCCCTATAGCCGAGGGAGTCCAGCGCCCCTTTGATCGCTGTGTTGGACAGGGGTTTGTCCTTGGCCCGTAGTGAGGGCAGCACAAACCTGCCTTCACCCGTAAGGGGTTTCAGCCCCGCCAGAATCTGCATGGCCTGGCGGGACAAGGGCGTGATCATCTGTGTCCGGGTCTTGGCTGCGACCCAGATCCACTGCGCCTTTGCCGGGTCAATTTCGGCCCAGCGCATAGTGAGCATCTCTCCGGGCCTGCAAAAAATCAGAGGCAGCAACCGTGCGGCGGCGGTTACGATAGGTGTCCCCTGGTACCCGTCCAGCGCCCGCAGAAGCCCTGTCAACTCCGACACCTCCAGGATTGCAGGATGATGGACAACATCAGCCGCCGGGAGGATGCCCGTCAGATCCCGCGTGGGATCTCTCTCTACCCTCCCCAGGGAAATGCCGTACCGGAAGATCAGCGACAAAAGAGATTTGACCCGGTGTGCCGTCTCGACGTGCCCCCGCCCTGAGATCCGGCGCAGAACCTCCAGCACCATCGGCGGGGTGATCTCCTCGGGCCGGTTCTTGCCAAGAAAAGGCAGAACCATCTGATTGAGGCGGGACAGATTCCGATCCGCGTGGGCCGGAACCACTTGGGTGGCATGGACAGCGTGAAACCAGTCCATTGCCAGGGTCTCGAAGGAAAACTTTCCGTCCGCCTGATCCTTCTCCGCCTGCCGCTCCTCTGCGGGATTCCCCCCGTGCGCTATTTTCAGCCTCAGGCCTGCCAACAGCAGGCGGGCATCCTTTACGGAAATCTCCGGGAAAGGCCCGAGCGTGTGCTCCTGGAGCTTTCCCGCGACCCGTAGCCTGGCCTTCCAGGTTTTTGTTCCAGATGGGTACACATTCAAAAAAAGTCCATTGCCGTCGGACAATGCGTACCGGGATTCCCCCGGTGCCGCATTTTCACACTCGATGGCCGTGAGCTGATTTTTTGTTGCCATATCGGCACCTTCCCCCTGCGTGTGTTTTGTGTGTGTCCGTGTGTTCGGTTTTTTCCAAAACACACACAGGACTATCAAAAAAAGCTTTGCTGTACCATGTTTTTGTGTGTTTTGTGTGACAGCCCTGACAGGCAAAAAGGCCCGAAACCCGCACAAAATCAGGAAAAAACCAAATAAAAAAGCCACCCGAAGGTGGCCTTAATTATGATGGTGGTGGAGGCGGCGGGAATTGAACCCGCGTCCGAAGACTCTCCATGACAGTGTCTACATGCTTAGTTCAGATTTTAAATTTAACCCTTACCAACGCCTCTGAACAGGCTGTGGCGCAGGCGATCCTACTGGTTTAACCTGAAAAGCCGTAGGCAGACTTTTCAAGCGGTCCCGCGAGTCGACGCCCCATTCCAGCACTGCGGGCGTGTGCTGGTGAGACGGTAGCTTATGCTGCTACAGCGTAGTTATAATCGTCTGCGATTACTTTAGGTTCCGCTGTTTTACGAGCCTGCGGAGAGCTCGGCATGCAACCATCACTTCAACATCCCCGTCGAAGCCATGTCGCCCCCAATTTTAAAAGAACATTTTCATGTTTAGCATTTAAACATATAGGCCTCTTTACATTTTGTCAATATGCATACTAAAAATTCAAATAAAAAACGCCCTGTCTTGTGGTGATGATCACCAAAGACAGGGCGTTTCAAAAGAATCCGGCGGCGTCCTACTCTCCCACACAGTCGCCCATGCAGTACCATCAGCGCAGTCAAGCTTAACTTCCGTG
>NZ_JAVETM010000005.1:0-117775 GCF_034006065.1 Desulfobotulus sp.
CTCTGGCGGAGAATGTGGCCTGCAATCTGCAAAAAGGCACTGCTGTTGCCCTGTCCCATGTCCGTTACGGCGTTGTGGACGATGAAGTGTCCTTTCACGTCCATCTCGATTTTGGCGATGGCCGCATCCCGTACCCCGCCTCCGTACCCTGCGGCATTGAAGACGGCGGCAAGGCCGGTTCCCCGGATGCAAAAGGGCGGGGCTTCTTTCTGCCATTGTCCGCGGGTCTGCCAGAGGGGATGGTTCCGGATGCCTTCAAGGCAGGCGGCAAGGCTGGTGGAGGATTCCAGCAGCACGCCTGCGCCGTTGGTATCTCCCCGGTGAAGGACATTCCGGAGGCGCAGCTCCAGGGGATCCTGCTTCAGTTTCTCCGCCAGCATGTCCATCATGGACTCAAAGGCAAAACTTACCTGACAGACCCCAAAGGCCCGCATGGCCCCCCCCGTGGGCGTATGGGTATGGACGCAGAAGCCTTCGGTGAGGGTGTGGGGAATGCGGTAGGGGCCTGCGGCGTGTTCCATGCCCAGTTCCATGACCTCCGGCCCCAGATGGGCGTAGGCGCCGGTGTCATACCAGAGCCTTGCATGGAGGCTGTGCAGGCTGCCGTCGGCCAGCGCTCCCAGACGGTAGTGCATGCGGCAGGCATGGCGCTTGTAGCCCGCCACAAAGCTTTCCTCCCTTTCCCAGTGCATTTTGACGGAACGGCCGGGGCAGTGCAGGGCCGCAAGGCCCAAGAGACACTGCACGGTGGCCCCGTCTTTTCCGCCAAACCCTCCGCCTAAGGAGGGGGCATGGATATGCACCTGCATGAAGGGAATCCCTAAGGCGTGGCTGATTTCAAAACGATCCCTGAAGGGCGACTGGGTGGAAACCTCCATGCGGAGGGTGCCGTCTTCCAGCAGACAGGCCGTACCGGCTTCCGTTTCCAGAAAACCATGGGCCTGCGCGGGTGTTTCAAACCAGCCTTCCACCACGGCGGCGCAGGCATCAAAATCGGGCTTTCCTTTTTGAATGGTGGCTTTTGCCAGCATATTGCCCGGTTTATCTTCGTGCACTAAAGGGGCATTTTCCGCCATGGCCTCATCCAGATCAAAGACACCGGGAGAGGGTTCGGCATGGATGCGGATACATGCCATGGCACTGCGGATGGCCTCTTTGTTTTCCGCAATGAGGAGGGCTACAGGATCTCCGCAGTAGCGGATGCGATCTTCCACAAGAACGGGCATGTCCTTATGGATGATGCCCTGACGGTTGGAGCCCGGCACGTCTTTGGCCGTGAGAATGGCCACGATACCGGGAATCTGTCGGGCTTTTTCCAGCTCCAGCTCCAGAAGCCGTCCGCAGGGAAGGCCTGCGCGTAAGGCCTGAGCCAGAAGCAGGTTTTTTGGGAAAAGATCCGCCGCATAGGGTTCTCTGCCGCAGGCCTTGGCTCTGGCATCGCCCCTGGGCAGGGGATGGCCGATGGCCATGGGGGAGCGGGAGGGGGGGAGAGTTTTGGCGGGCATGACTTCTCCGTATGGTTCGGGTTTGACTGTTCCTGTGATTATACTGGTTGTTTCACTTTTTGGGTCAGTCTATGTTCATTGCATCCCAGGAGCTTTGGCCGATGGTGCAGGAAAGCGCATTGAGATTCCTTTATCTGTTTTTACAGGAAGCTGCGGAGGAATAGGACCTTGGTCTGTTCCGGTTTCGTTTTTTATAGTTTCTGGAACATGATGTAGGTATCCACATACCCCAGCACAGGATGAAGATAACCCCCGGGAACCGTTCCCAGGATGCTGTAGCCGAGCTTCCGCCACAGTCTGACGGCCACGTCGTTGGAAGAAACCACCGCATTGAACTGCATGCCCTGAAACCCCTTTGCCCTGGCCATCTCCTGGGAGTGGAGGCAGAGAGCTCTGGCAATGCCCTTTCCCCTTGCCCGTGGTGCCACCATGTAGCCGCAGTTGCAGATATGGGCGCCGGGACCTGCGGCGTTGGGCTTGAGGTAATAGGTGCCAAGGATTTCTTCCCCTTCAACGGCCACATAGCTGGCCAGAGGAAGAGTACACCAGAGGGTATGGGCCTCTTCCATGTCCATATCCGGGTTCAGGGCGTAGGTTTCCTGATCCTTGAGAATTTTCTGGAAGACGGGCCAGAAGGTTTCAAAATCTTTTTTTGTCATGTCTCGGATCTGCACGTTTTTTTCTCCATGAAAATGGGGGGCGGTATTTTTTTCAGGCGGCATGAACGGCCCGACTCAGCTGGGGTTTTTTAAAGGCAGCCCCTTTCCTCCAGCACCTCTTCCAGCGCCACAGCAAAGCCTTCCATGAGGGGTTTTTCCCTTAAGGTGACGCGGATGTGGTTGGGGTAGCGGAAGCCTGTCATGGTGCGCACCATGTAGCCTTTCCGGATCAGTTTGCGGTAGGCCAGCTGATCGTTGAAGGGCAGGCCCGCAATCAGGTAGTTGCCTTCTCCTGCAATGACATCAAGTCCCATCCCTTCCAGTCGGGTTTTCAGCCAGTCTTTGGATTCTTTCACCATAAGCCTTGTTCTTGCGATGTGTTCCTGGTCATCAAAGGCAGCCATGGCCGCTTTCTGGGCCGCACTGTTGATGGAATACACGATGCGGGTGCGGCAGATGTCAAAAACCGGGTCTTTCTGGCCCATGAGGTATCCGATGCGCAGACCGGCAAGGCCGTACATCTTGGAAAAGGTTCGGAAGATGAGAAGATTCGGATGCTCATCAAGGAGGGTGAGGGCATCCGGGAAGCTCTCATCGTCCACAAATTCGCAGTAGGCCTCGTCCACCACCACCATGGCCCGGCCATCCACCGCCGCCAGAAATTTCTGTAAAGTGTCCTTGTCCCAGAAGGTGCCCGTGGGGTTGTTGGGATTGCAGATGAAAAAAATCTTGGTGCGCTCATCCATGAAGGCCAGCAGGGCTTCCGGGTCAAAGCCGTGATCCTTCATGGGTGTAAGCCTGGCTTCCACACCGGAAAATTCCGCCACCCATTCATACACGGCAAAGGTCTTGTCTGCGGTGATGATGTTGTCTCCTGCCTCGCAGTAGGCGGAAATGACAAACTGAATGATCTCGTTGGCCCCGTTGCCGCAGAGGATCTGATCCGGGGAAATGCCCAGTTTTTCGGCCATATGGCAGCGCAGGTCAAAGGCATCGCCGCTGGGATAGATGGCCATGTCCTTTGGATTGAGAGCCTTGATGGTTTCCATGGCCGCAGGGGGCGGGCCGAAGGGGTTTTCATTGTTGTTGAGGCGATGGAGAACGGGAATACCGTAGGCCGCCATGAGATAGGAATCGGGTCTGGAGGGGATATAGGGATCAATCTCCCGTATGAATTCAGGCACCAGCATGGAAGGATGTTTTTTCATGCCCTTTCTCCTTCCTGCCCCATCCGGGCTTCGAGAATGAGCAGATCGCCAAGGCTGCCGCCTCCGGGAAGCAGCAGGGTGGGAGAAAAGCCTTTTTTGGAGAGAAGGGGCAGGAGAGAGGCTTCTTCTCTTTTTGCAAGATCAAGATGCATGTCACACAAAAAGAGCCCTTCTTCCCGGAGCCAGCTTAAGTGGGCCTCAAGGTTGGCTTCCATGTCTTCTCCTGCCATGAGAAGGCGCATGCGGCATTTTTTTTCTTTTCTGTTGAGGGAGCTTGAAAAAACGCTGGGGCCTCTGGCTTCACAAAGGGGGTTTTCCATCAGGATTTTTTTTCTGGGAAGATCCTGCCGGGTTACGGCGGTGTCAATGAAGGCGGCGATGTCGGCTGTATAATGGAGAAGGCCGCCCGCATCATCGCAAAGGGGAAAATGCCAGGCCGTCTTTGTTCCGGATGGCGCATGACCGCCTGCGGGAATGTAAAATTTTTCGGGAAAGCAGTCCTCATCAAAGAGCCGTGTCAGCACACCGGAAAAGGGTTTGCGTCCCACCCGCTCCAGGCAGTGGCAGGCCAGATCCTCAGCCATGCGGGGTCTGTCTTTATCCGTGAACACAAAGGGGCCATAGCCCCGGAGGAGGCGTCCTTCTTCGGGGATGCAGAAGGCGGCTCCTGCCACCTCACCGGATTCCGTTTCCGCCAGAGCCCCGAAAAGCTGGCCCTTTTCCGTAAGGGCGGCAAGCCTTGCCGGATGAAAAGCTTTTGTATCAGGATTGATGCCTTTGATGTGATGAAAAAGCCGCTGTCCGCAGGCAGCCATGATTTCCGGTGTGGGACGGATGAGGCGGTAGAAGCGGTGGGCCTTAAGGGGGGGAGCAAGGGGAACGGGCTGGTCAAAGATCTTTTCTACGGAAAAGAGAAGATGCAGGCGACCGCTTCCGTCCCTTTCCAGGGAAAAGGCATCCACCCAGCGGCTGGCCAGAGCCAGCCCCAGGCCTGCGGCATCCCTTTCCAGATCCGGTCGCCAGGCGAGGTTGAAGGCGGAAAGATCCATGACCGAAGGCGGGCAGATGATGGCGAGTGTGATGCGATCTGCTTTGTTTAGCACCTGTATGGAGAGGGCCGTGCCTTGGGGCAGGGCAATCATCACCTCTTCCGCAGCCAGCTGCATCTTGTGACCGGCTCCTGGGGGCAGGGCTTCGTCCATGCAGTGGGCTTGGATCAAGGCCATGACTTCGGGCAGCAGGGCTGTGGAGGCCTGAATGTGAAAGGGCGTGTGGGGATTCATGGCATTCCTGAAAAATGGGTGGAAATGGGGCGCATTGATGAAGGGGGCTGGCGGACTTTCCTTCTATAGTTTTTTTGAGACGGCAAGTCCAGTCCTGGGCAGCGGGTCCGGGTTTTGAAAATGGGACTTTCATGACCATGGGAGGTGAGAAGGGGAGCCGCCTTGAAGAAGGCGCTTTCAAGAACCTTGCCTACCATGGACGCCTGCATTACCATGGCAGGCCTGACACCGGATCGGTGCCGGATGTTTCAGGGCAGACCTTCCCATGGAATGGAAGCCCGCTGAAAAAGGATGGCAAGCTGTGAGCCGAGCCCAGGACATCGCCGCCTATCTGGAGGCCCTGAAAAACTATGATCCCATCAAAGACCGCGTGGTGGCGCACCGGAAAATGCCGGGTCAGCAGGCCGCCTTTGCGTCCCTGGAGCCGCCCCTTCCCGAAGCCCTGACCCGGATGCTGGAAAGGATGGGAATTCCAGGTCTTTACACCCATCAGGCCGAGGCTGTTTCCCGTATCCGGCAAAAACAGCACACCGTGGTGGCCACCCCCACGGCCAGCGGCAAAAGCCTCACCTATACCCTTCCGGTGCTGGAGCGTTTTCTCGCCCATCCCAAGGCAAAAGCCCTCTATCTTTTTCCCCTGAAAGCCCTGGCCCAGGATCAGAAGGAAACCCTGGAATCCATGGTCATGCACATGGGAATGCTCAATCCGCCGGAGGTGGCCGTGTATGACGGGGACACCTCTTCCCACCACAGGGCGAAAATCCGTCGGCATCCCCCCGCCGTTCTCATCAGCAATCCGGAAATGCTGCACCTTGCCCTTCTGCCCTTCCATGAAAAATGGGCGGAATTCTTTGCAGGCCTTGAAACCGTTGTGGTGGATGAGGTGCATACCCTGAGGGGGGTGATGGGTTCCCACATGGCCTGGGTTTTCCGGAGGCTTCTCCGTATCTGCCGCCATTACGGGGCGAACCCCACCTTTATTTTCTGTTCCGCCACCATTGAGGCCCCCGAAGAGCTTGCCTCAAAACTCACGGGCCTGCCGGTCTGCTGTGTGACCGGCTCCGGGGCTGCTTCTCCGGACAAGCATTTTCTCCTGCTCGATGGCCTGGATGCGGGAAGCCGCATGGTGCTGGATCTCATCCATGCGGCCCTGCACCGGGGATTCAGAACCCTGGTGTACTGCCAGAGCCGCAAGATGACGGAGCTGGTGGCCCTCTGGGCCAATGGGCTTTCCGGAACCTTCAGGGGCAGGATTGCCGCTTACCGTGCGGGCTTTCTGCCCGAAGACCGGCGGGAGATTGAAAAAAAGATGGGCTCTGGCGAGCTTCTGGCCGTGGTGTCCACCTCGGCCTTAGAGATGGGCATTGATATCGGCGCTCTGGATCTCTGCATTCTGGTGGGCTATCCGGGTACGGTCATGGCCACCTGGCAGCGGGCGGGCCGGGTGGGCCGCAGGGATCGGGAGGCCGCTGTGCTGCTCATCGGCGGGGAGGATGCCCTGGACCGCTTCATGCTGCGCCATCCCGATGTGTTTTTTGCCATGCCGCCGGAAAGGGCGGTGATCCATCCGCTCAATCCCGTGATCGCAGGCAGGCATCTGGCCTGTAGCGCTGCGGAACTGCCCCTTTATGGCGAGGATCCCTTTCTTGATGAGGTGAGGCCCCTTCTGCCCCGCATCCTGAAACAGGGCGATGTGCTGGAAAGCGCTGAGGGGGCGCTGCTTTTGTCTCCTTTGAAGTATCCCCACAGGGGGGTGCATCTGCGGGGCGGGGGCAGTCCCCTTGTGATCATGGAAGGGGAGAGGATCATTGGCGAGTCCGATGTGTACCGCGCCCTGCGGGAGGCCCATCCCGGAGCGGTTTATATCCACGGTGGTCAGCATTACCTTGTGGAGGATCTGGATCTCACCAAAGGAAAGGTGGTGGTGCGCAGGGAAAGGGTGCCCTACTTCACTCGCACACGGGCCTTCAAGGAAACCCGGATTCTGGAGATCCTTGAAACCCGTCAGGTGGGAGGCTCTCGGGTGGGGTTCTGCCGTCTGGAGGTAACGGATCAGGTGACGGGATATGAAAAAAGGCTGGTGAAGGGCCAGCGTTTTCTCGGGGTGGAGCCTCTGGATCTGCCGCCCCAGTCCTTTGAAACCGAGGGCATCTGGATTGAGATTCCCGAATCCGTGGAGAAACTGCTTGTGGAGAGAGAGATGCACTTCATGGGCGGTATTCATGCCCTGGAACATGCGGCCATCGGCATTCTGCCCCTTGTGGTCATGTGCGACAGAAACGATCTGGGCGGGATCTCCCAGCCCTTCCATCCCCAGGTGGGCCGGGGCTGCGTGTTCATCTATGATGGCGTGGCTGGGGGAATTGGTCTTTGCCGGGAGGCCTTTTTCAAGGCGGAAGTGCTTCTTTCCCGCACCCTGGATCTGGTGACGGGCTGCGCCTGTGAAAGCGGGTGCCCGGCCTGTGTGCATTCCCCCAAATGCGGTTCCGGCAACCGCCCCATAGACAAGCATGCCGCAGGCTTTCTGCTGAAGGCCCTCCTTGCCCCCCCTGTTTTCCCCCTGCCTCCCCTGCCTGAGCTTCCGGAACTCCGGGAGCCCGCTGCTGTCTTCGGGGGCCGGTATCTGGTTTTGGATCTTGAAACCAGGAAATCTGCGGAAGAGGTGGGCGGATGGCAGAAGGCAGAGCGCATGGAGGTGAGCTGCGTTGTGGTGTATGATTCGGCTCTGGATGATTGCATCACCTTTCTTGCCGAAGACATGGAGGAGCTGGTTTTTTTGCTGAAACAGGCTGACCTAGTGGTGGGTTTCAACATTCTCCGTTTTGATTACAGGGTATTGAAGGGCTATACCGCCTTTGATTTTGCCTCCCTTCCCACCCTGGATCTTCTTGTCCGGGTTCAGGACCGGCTGGGGTATCGTCTTTCCCTCAACCATCTGGGCCAGGAGACTTTGGGTGCGGAAAAAAGTGCCGATGGTCTTCTGGCGCTGAAATGGTGGAAGGAGGGAAAGATCCGGGAAATCATCGCCTACTGCCGTCAGGATGTGCTGCTGACACGGGATCTTTACCGACATGGTCTGGAAAAGGGCTATCTTTTGTTCCGGAACAAGGCCGGACACCGGGTACGGCTGCCTGTGGATTTTTCCGCCTGAGGGGCAAGGTTTCGGTAAAATCTGCTTTTCTCCCTTTCTTGACAAGAATTTTTTGGGCCTTATCTTCTTGCCAACTTCATCGGGACCTGATGAAAGAGAAGGTAGTGAATAAGAAAGCTTTTTGATTCAGACGGTTTATATAGGGTCTCTCTGGTGTTCTTCTGATTTTAAAGTCAAGATTCAAATGACTTTTAAAGAAAAATTCCGGGGCTGGCCGTTCATGAAGGGCATGCAGGCCATACTTCCCATGCCCTTTTTCGTGGAAAAAATCCTGGCTCTGAAACGGGTGCGCTTCAAAGGAAACGAGTGAGAGAAAAGATCATGGAAAACAAGGCCGAAATGAATGCCACGGAGGAAAGTACGGTGACAGGGGAAACGCCCGTCAGTACAGCAGCGGACGGGGTTTCTGAAACTCTGGGCCCAGAGACCGCGGGCGAGGGTGCAGCTCTTCGGAAAGAAGAGGAGATCGAGGCCGTGACAAAGGAAGCGCCTGAGTCAGAACCGGGCCCGAATGCCATCCAGGCGATGGAAGCAAAGCTTGCGGAAACCGAGGTTGCCCTCAAGACCGCAACGGACCGCTACATGCGGACTGTGGCGGAGCTGGACAACTTTAAAAAGAGAACGGCCCGGGAGACCGAGGAGTTTCGGAAATACGCCAACACGGCCCTTGTCCAGAAACTGCTTCCCGCTCTGGACAATATGGAAAGGGCCATGGATTCCGCAGGAAGTCCGGCAGCGGGGGCTTCCGCCATCCTGGAAGGTCTCCGGATGACGCTTGCGGATATTCTGAAAGTATTTGGGGAGTTTCATGTAAAACCTGTGGAAGCCGAAGGCAAACCCTTTGATCCTGTGTACCACATGGCTGTGGCCCATGAGGAAACGGATGCAGCGGATCCGGATACCGTGATCCGCGTATTTCAGAAGGGCTATATCATGCACGACAGACTGATACGTCCGGCTATGGTCTCAGTGGCCAAGGCCAGAACGGTTCCCGCCGAACAGGACGGAAACAGCGCAGCGGAATAAGGCGTTTCAGTCTGTGGGAACCGATTCGTATAAATAAGGAGAGAAAAGATTATGGGTAAGATTATTGGTATTGATCTCGGAACCACCAACTCTTGCGTGGCCATCATGGAAGCCGGAGAACCCAAGGTCATCGCCAACACCGAAGGCGGCCGCACCACACCTTCCATCGTTGCTGTAACGGGTTCCGGTGAGCGTCTTGTGGGGCAGCCCGCCAAGCGTCAGGCCATTACCAACCCGGAAAACACCATTTTTGGGGTGAAACGCCTCATTGGTCGTAAATTCACTTCCGCTGCCGTGCAGAAGGATAAAACCGTTCTGCCTTATCATATTGAAGCTGCGGACAATGGGGATGTACGGGTAAAACTTCAGGACAAGAAGGTAAGCCCTGCGGAGGTGTCCTCCTATATCCTCGCCTATATCAAAAAAGTGGCGGAAGACTACCTCGGAGAACCGGTAACTGACGCAGTTATCACCGTTCCCGCCTATTTCGATGACAGCCAGCGTCAGGCCACCAAAGATGCGGGCACCATTGCAGGGCTTAATGTAAAGCGTATCATCAACGAGCCCACGGCCGCCTCCCTGGCCTATGGCCTTGACAAGAAATCCGATGAAAAAATTGCGGTTTTTGACCTGGGTGGGGGTACCTTTGACGTCTCCATCCTTGAGATCGGGGACGGGGTCTTTGAGGTGAAGGCCACCAACGGCGACACCCACCTGGGCGGTGAAGACTTTGACAACCGCATCATTGATCATCTGGCCGATACCTTCCGCAAGGAGCAGGGCATTGATTTAAGAAAGGACAAGATGGCTCTGCAGCGCCTTAAGGAAGCTGCGGAAAAGGCCAAGATCGAGCTGTCCTCTTCCATGGAAACGGAAGTGAACCTGCCCTTTATCACAGCCGATGCCTCAGGACCCAAGCACCTTCAGATCCGGCTTTCCCGTTCCAAGCTGGAGTCCCTTGTGGCGGATCTTCTTGATAAGCTGGAAGCCCCCTGCATTCAGGCCATGAAAGATGCGGGTATTTCTGCTTCGAAAATTGATGAGGTGGTGCTGGTGGGCGGCATGACCCGTATGCCTGCGGTGCAGGAACGGGTGAAAAAAATCTTCGGGAAAGAGCCCCACAAGGGCGTGAACCCCGATGAGGTGGTGGCCATTGGTGCGGCCATTCAGGCGGGTGTGCTCCAGGGCGATGTGAAGGATGTGCTCCTTCTTGACGTAACGCCCCTTTCCCTCGGTATCGAGACCCTGGGCGGGGTCATGACCCGTCTCATTGAGCGCAACACCACCATTCCCACCAAGAAGAGCCAGGTCTTTTCCACGGCTGCGGACAACCAGCCTGCCGTGTCCATCCATGTGCTTCAGGGGGAGCGGGAGATGGCCAGAGACAACAAGACCCTCGGCAATTTTGAGCTGCGGGATCTTCCTCCGGCACCCAGGGGCGTTCCCCAGATCGAGGTGGGATTTGACATTGATGCCAACGGCATTGTCCATGTGTCTGCCAAGGATCTGGGAACGGGCAAGGAGCAGTCCATCAAGATCACTTCTTCGAGCGGTCTTTCCAAGGATGACATTGAGCGCCTTGTGAAAGAGGCGGAGATGCATTCCGATGAGGACAAGAAGAGAAGGGAGTTGGTGGAAGCCAGAAACACGGCGGACAGCATGATCTACCAGACCGAAAAATCCCTGAAGGACATGGGCGACAAGGTGGATGCGGAAACCCGTGCCGGTATCAGCTCCGCCATTGAGGACCTCAAAAAAGCCATGGAAGGGGAGAATACGGAAGACATCAAGGCCAGGACCGAGGCCCTGACCCAGGCATCCCACAAGCTGGCCGAAGCCATGTATCAGCAGCAGGCGGCCGGTGCGGCGGGTGCGGATTCTGGCCCGGAAGAGCCTGCCCCTGCCCAGGATGATGATGTGGTGGATGCGGATTTTGAGGAAGTTAAGACGGACAAGAAGTAGGTCTGTGAGAGAAGAAATGTGAGACAAAGGGGCCGGGTCTTTCTGGTCTTCTGATAAATGCTTAAAAAAACATCCGCTTTCCCTGAACAGGGAGGGCGGATGTTTTTATTGGTGTTTTTGAGATGAAGCCAGGCGGAGAAAGGGATGGGAGCAGGGTTTCATCGGGGCGTAAAAGGGTTGATCTTACGGTGTGTGCAGATTATTGTGCCCCATTACCCGATACGGGCAACGTGTTATTCAAGGAAGGAAAAGAGAGCGGATCATGCAGTTAATTACGGAGATTCTCGCAGCAAACGCCCGGAATTTTCCGGATGGCCTTGCCCTGGTGGAGCGGATTCCTGAAACTGGGAAACGGACGCATCTTACCTGGGCTGAATTTTATAAAGAGAGCCTGCGCCTTTCCCGGGCCCTGCGTCTGAGGGGCTATTCCAGAGGGGAAAAGGTGGTGCATCTCATGACCAACTGCCTGGAATGGCTTCCTTATTATTTTGGTATTCTGGATTCCGGTGCCTGGGCTGTGCCTTTGAATTTCCGATTTCTGGCGGATAAGATTCTCCGCTGCACCCTGCAGGCCGAGGCCAGGGTCATGATTTTTGGGCCGGAGTTTGTGGATCGCATTCGGGCGGTGAAACCGGAGCTGGATACGGTGGTGGAGCTTTACGTCTTTTCCGGACCGGAAGAGATGCGTCCCCGTTTTGCCATGCCCATGCAGGCCCTGCTTGCCGAAGGCGATGGCGAAGCCGCGGGGCGGTTGCGACCCGTGCCACTGGAGCCCGATGATGAGGCGGCTCTCTATTTCACATCTGGCACCACGGGAGACCCCAAAGGCGTTTTGCTCACCCACGGTAACCTCGCCTTTGCCTGCGAGGTGGAGCATCGGCATCATCAGCAGACTTCCGAAGATGTTTTTCTTTGCATTCCCCCCCTATACCACACAGGGGCCAAGATGCACTGGTTTGGTTCTTTCAAGGTGGCGGCCCCCTCCGTACTCCTGAAGGGGGTATCACCCCGCTGGATCCTGGAAGCGGTGAGCGAGGAAAAGGCCAGCATTGTCTGGCTTCTCGTGCCCTGGGCCCATGACATCCTCCATGCCATTGAGTCCGGTGAGCTGAAGCTTGAGGACTACGATCTTTCCCGCTGGCGGCTCATGCACATCGGTGCTCAGCCGGTCCCGCCCAGCCTGGTGCAGCGTTGGCGCAGGATTTTTCCCCATCACGCCTATGATACCAACTATGGGCTCACAGAAGCCACAGGTCCCGGATGTGTGCATCTGGGAATGGAGAATATCCATAAGGTGGGAGCCATCGGCATTCCGGGTTGGGGATGGGAGTGCCGGATTGTGGACCGCAAAATGGAGGATGTGCCCTTTGGAGAACCGGGTGAGCTTCTGGTCCGTGGAGGAGGCATGATGCGGGAATATTACAGAAATCCCAAGGAAACGGGCAAAAGCATCAAAAACGGTTGGCTCTGCACAGGAGATATCGCCCGTCAGGACAAAGATGGTTTTTACTGGCTTCTGGATCGCAAGAAGGATCTTGTCATTACGGGGGGCGAGAATGTCTACCCCGTGGAGGTGGAAAACTATCTGATCCGCCATGAAAAGATTCAGGATGTGGCCATTATCGGAACACCGGATGAGCGTCTGGGGGAGCTGGTGACCGCGGTGATTCAGGTAAAGCCTGGTATGGAGATGGGCGAGGAAGAGGTGCGATCTTACTGCCTCGGCATGCCCCGGTACCGCAGGCCCAGAATTGTGCATTTTGGAGAAGTGCCGAGAAATCCCACAGGCAAAATTGAAAAACCCCTGCTTCGGAAAAGGTATGCAGGGATTTATTCAAGCTTCCGACGGGACTGAAAAACCCTGAAACGAAAAAAGGATATGGAAACAGGTTCCATATCCTTTTCTGAGTCTCTGTGAGAACATCCCCGCTTAAAAAGAGAAAAAGCGGGGATGCTTTTTTTTATTGACCAGCGCCCGTGGCAGCGGCGTGGGTCTTGATGGCGACTTTCTCGGTCAGGCCTGCATAGTATTCGCGCAGGATGTCGAGAACTTCGTCACGGCCGAAGTGATCGGCAATGGGAGCACCTTCGGAAAGGCCTTTACGCAGCATGGTGCCGGAAAGGATAACGCGGTCTTCCTTGCCGTGGGGGCAGGTACGCAGAGAGGCCATACCGTCGCACTTGAGGCAGTAGAAGGTCCAGTCGATTTTGAGAGGCATGCACTTAAGGGCTTTGCCGTCTTCGGTGGGGTAGGGGATCTTGTCGAAGATGGTCTGGGCTTCGAACATGCCGTAGAAGTCGCCTACACCAGCGTGGTCACGGCCAATGATCATGCGGGATACGCCGTAGTTCTGACGGAAGGTGGCATGGAGCAGACCTTCGCGGGGACCGGCATAGCGCATATCCAGGGGATAACCGCCCTGAAGTACGTTTTCTTTTACAAAGTACTTGTCCACCAGGGTGTCAATGCATCTTACGCGAACGCGGGCGGGAATGTCGCCGGGCTTCAGGTTACCAACGAGGGAGTGGATGAACACGCCGTCGCAGACTTCCACAGCGATTTTTGCAAGGTATTCGTGGGAACGGTGCATGGGGTTGCGGAGCTGAAGGGCAGCAACATCGCTCCAGCCGCGTTCTTCAAAGATGGCGCGGGCCTGGGCGGGGGAAAGGTATACACCTTTGTAACGCTCAGGATAGATGCCTTCGGAGAGTACTTTCACGGGGCCGGCCAGGTTGAAGTCTTTCTGACCCATTACCATCTGAACACCGGGGTGATCTTCTTCGGCGATCTTCCAGAATTCTTCGGCGGTCTTGGTGCCTTCGCCCATGAATACTTTTTCACATTCCCAGCGCTTCTTGGCTTCGGTCATTTCGAATTTTTCGGTGACCTTCATGGTGGCCATGATTTCGCCAGCAGCGGTAACCAGGGCAATTTCTTCGCCGTCTTTGATGGCTTGGGCATCAGCCTTGTCAGCGGAGAGGGTTACGGGGATGGGCCAGAAGGTGCCGTCGGCCATAAGGAAGTTTTCGCAAACGCCTTTCCAGTCTGCTTCGGTCATGAAGCCGGTAAGGGGGGAGAAACCACCGATACCCATCATGATGAGGTCACCTTCTTCACGGGGGGTGATGGTGACTTTTTTCAGGCCAGCAGCTTTTGCCAGTTCGGCTTCCTTGGCTGCGCCTTCCAGCAGGCAGCAGGTAAGACCTTTTCCACCATGGGGGGCTACAAGTTTAGACATGCGTTCCACTCCTTTTTCTGGGGTATTAGGGGTATATATGGTGCGATCCGAAGTTGCCCCATTGGGCAACCATTCATTTCTTCTAAGCTTGCCTGCTTAATAAGAAAGCGGACTTTTGTCAAGGTCAGAAATCCTGGATGAAGCGCTTAATCTTGGTTTTACGGGCTTTTTTTGTCGTTTTGTCATGGCGGGAAGGGCTGATTGATTCCTGAAAATTCTGATTTGGCTCCGAACATCTGCGGATCGGAAGCAGGATGCTGGGGGATTGGGAATGAACCGATGGTTTTTTATTTTTATCCTTGTCATGGCGCGGAGAAAGGGATTGAAACGGCCGCAGGTATCCAGTACATAACAGCCGATATGGTTGCGGTAAGGAAAAAAATAAAAGGGGGAAGGGGGCGTGGGAGAGGCCTCTTTCCTTGCCCGGCAGGGGATGGTGGCTTTCTTTGCCCCTGATAAAATTAAGAATCTGGTTTCCGGGTCCATGGCGTCTGTCTGGGCCGGAATTTTTCACTACGGTTGTGTTCCGGCGCATGCAGATGCCGCCGGGTCTAGGAAAGGATACCCATGCTGGAAGCATACCGGAGTCATGTGGCCAAGAGAGCAGAGGAAGGGATTCCCCCTCTGCCTCTGGACGCGGCCCAGGCCGGGGCCCTTTGCGCCCTTTTGATTTCTCCTCCTCCGGGAGAGGAAGCCTTTTTACTTTCCCTGCTGCAGGATCGGATTTCTCCGGGGGTGGATCCGGCGGCGCAGGTGAAAGCGGATTTTCTTGCGGATCTCGCCTTCGAGAGAAAGCGATCCCCCCTTTTGTCTCCCATGGAAGCCGTGCGGCTTTTGGGGACCATGCGGGGCGGGTACAATGTGCGGCATCTGATGGCACTTCTTTCCCATGAAAAATACGGAGATGCTGCGGCCGAGGCCCTGGCCGGAACCCTTCTGGTGCTGGATGTTTTTGAGGACATCGCCCGTATGGCAAGAACCCTGGATCCAGCGCGCAGGGTGCTGGAATCCTGGGCCGCGGCGGACTGGTTTATGGGTCGGACGGTTGTACCGGAATTTGTGGACTGCACGGTGTTTAAGGTGGACGGAGAGATCAATACGGATGATTTTTCTCCGGCCGGGGAAGCCTGGAGTCGGCCGGACATTCCCCTCCATGCCCTTTCCATGCTGCGTTCCCGTATGGAAAAACCCCTGGATCAGATGGCGGCGTTGAAGACCAAGGGGCTGCCCCTGGTTTTTGTGGGCGACGTGGTGGGTACGGGCTCTTCCCGGAAATCCGCCACCAATTCCCTGCTCTGGCACATTGGTGAAGACATTCCCTTTGTGCCCAACAAGCGCCAGGGCGGGGTGGTTTTGGGTGGCAAGATTGCCCCCATCTTTTTCAATACCCTGGAGGATTCCGGCGCCCTTCCCATTGAATGCGATGTCACGGGTCTTTTCATGGGCCAGAAGATCCGTATTTATCCCCATGCGGGACGCATTGAGGATGAAGGAGGCAGGGTTCTCAGCC
The DNA here is from genome assembly GCF_034006065.1 of Desulfobotulus sp. NCBI lineage: Bacteria > Pseudomonadati > Thermodesulfobacteriota > Desulfobacteria > Desulfobacterales > Desulfobacteraceae > Desulfobotulus > Desulfobotulus sp. The sequence continues at coordinate 15,544 of NZ_JAVETM010000005.1, forward strand.
GCTTTTCCCTGAAAACGCCGGTGCTTCTGGATGGGATGAGGGCTGGGGGCCGCATTCCCCTGATTGTGGGGCGCACCCTGACGACCAAAGCGGCCAGAGCCCTGGGCCTGCCGGAGACAAAAGGGATCTTCCAGCAGGGGCTTCAGCCCGAAGACACGGGCAAGGGCTACACCCAGGCCCAGAAGATCATCGGAAAGGCCTCGGGCCTTGCGGGTGTGCGGCCGGGAATGTACTGCGAGCCTGTGATGCATACCGTGGGCTCTCAGGATACCACGGGACCCATGACCCGGGATGAATTGACAGAGCTTGCCTGCCTGCGTTTTGGTGCGGATCTTGTGATGCAGAGTTTCTGCCACACGGCGGCCTACCCGAGAAGTGTGGACATTAAAATGCATGAGACCCTTCCGGGCTTCATGACCGCACGGGGCGGGGTGGCGCTGAAGCCCGGAGACGGGGTGATTCACTCCTGGCTGAATCGCATGCTCCTGCCCGATACCCTGGGAACGGGCGGAGATTCCCATACCCGTTTTCCCGTTGGGCTGAGCTTTCCCGCAGGTTCAGGCCTTGTGGCCTTTGCCGCAGCCATGGGAACCATGCCTCTCGATGTGCCCGAATCCGTACTGGTGCGTTTCAGGGGAACGCGAAAGCCTGGCATTACCCTGCGGGATCTGGTGAATGCCATTCCCCTTGTTGCCATCCGGGAAGGCCTTCTGACGGTGGAAAAAGCGGGAAAGAAGAATGTCTTTTCTGGCAGGATCCTTGAAATAGAGGGGCTTGAAGATCTGGAAGTGGAAGAAGCCTTTGAGCTGACGGATGCATCCGCTGAGCGTTCCGCTGCGGCGAGCTGTATTCGTCTCAACCCGGACAAGGTTGCAGCTTATATGCGCTCTTCCGCCGTTTTGCTTCGCAACCTTGCCCGCGAAGGCTATGGCGATGCCCAGACCCTGGAGCGCAGGGCTGCGGCCATGGAGGCGTGGTGTGAAAGGCCCGTGCTGCTGGAGGCGGATGCGGATGCCGAATATGCGGCGGTTCTTGAGATTGATATGGATGCCATTACCGAGCCCATTCTGGCCTGCCCCAATGATCCCGACGATGTGCGTCTTCTTTCCGAAGTGGCGGGAGAAGCCATTCAGGAGGTCTTTATCGGCTCCTGCATGACCCATATCGGACATTTCCGGGCTGCGGCCGCCCTTCTGGATGGCAAGGCCCATCTGCCCGCAAGGCTCTGGATCTGCCCGCCCACGCGCCTGGACGCGGATCAGCTGCACAAAGAGGGACTTTACAATGTTCTGGGAAGGTCAGGCGCGCGCATGGAAATTCCCGGTTGTTCCCTGTGCATGGGGAACCAGGCCCGCATAGCCGCAGGAACCACGGCGCTTTCTACCTCCACGCGGAACTTTCCGGACCGTATGGGAGACAAAACCCGGGTTTTCCTCGGATCTGCGGAGCTGGCCGCCATCACAGCGGTTCTTGGCGAGCTTCCGGATCCGGCGCTGTACTTCAAGGTGATGGAAGAGCGGGTCATGGGCAGGGAAGAAAAACTTTACCGTTGCCTGCGGTTTGAAGATTGAGATCTGCACTTTTTTGGTATTTTGAGCGTTGTTGAGGCGGGCTTTGGATTTTTGCAGGATACAAAGCCAGATCAAGGATATGGGTAAGAATCAAAAAGAGTCCTCCTTTCTTTAAGGGAAAGGCGGACTCTTTTTTTTAAAAGAAAGTGCAAAGCAGAGATCTGAAAAAGGGGGGCTGTGGAGTCTGATTTTTTCAAGCGATCAGGCCAGTGGCTGAAAATCTCCGGTGCGGTAAAGGGTGGCTTTTTCACGGTAGTGTTCCGCAGATTCCCGGATTTTGACAATGATTTCTTCTCCAAAGGTTTTTACGGGTTTTGCGGGCATGCCCGCCACAAGACTGAAGGGAGGGATCAGGGCATTTTCCAGCACAACGGCCCCTGCGGCCACGATGCTGCCCCTGCCGATTTTTGCGCCATTCATGACAATGGCGCCCATGCCGATGAGACAATCATCTTCCAGGGTGCAGCCATGCAGAATGGCCCTGTGCCCCACTGTGATGTTGCGCCCCATGGTGAGGGGAAAGCCGGGATCTGCATGAAGAACACAGAGATCCTGGATATTGCTGCCCTCTCCAATGCGAATGGGAGCCGTATCTCCCCGAATGACGGCGGAGAACCAGAGGGAGGCGTGATCGGCCATGTGGACATCGCCGATGAGGGTGGCGTTGGGGGCGACAAAAGCCGTGTCCGCAATGTGGGGGCTGTGCTGCTGGAAACGCGAGATGGTCATGATAACCCTCCTTAAAAGAAGTTGTGTGTGGCTCCTGGGAAGGCGTTTTTCCGGGGAGGCCCGAAAATCGGCGAGCAGGAGGTTATGGTTTACCATAGTCCTGACAAATGAAAAACACTGTTCAGCATTTTCCGGCCCCAGGAGGTGGCTGGCCAGCGAATTTAAGTTTGACGAAAAAACGAATCCGGGTTTATAATCCGGCACAGTCAATCTTCCTCCTGTTCACGGTTTATCCCCTTTATTCCCTGGCGTTCCCACATCATTTGTCTTTTTTGTAACCTCAGCAAAGCGAGGAAATTCCATGGAGCAGAAACCCGCACCCCGGATTAATCTCCGGGAGTTCAAGGCCATCAGCCACGCCATTTCCACCTATGAGGATCTGACGGTGCTGAACCAGCATATGGTGGAGGGGATCTGTCGATCTTTTCGCATCAAGGCCTGCAGTATTTTTCTTTACGATGATCGGGAAAGACAGCTTTTCCGTGTGACGAGCTATGGTCTGAGTGACGACTATATCCGCAAAGGCCCCATCATCGTGGACCATAACAAAAATCCCGAAACCCTTTCCGGAGAGGTGGTTTTTTATCAGGACCTGAAGACGGACAACCGTGTCCTTTTCCCGGAAGCGGCTTTGGCCGAGGGGATTCTTTCCATGCTTTCCGTTCCCATCAAATACCATGAGCATGTTTTGGGACTGATCAAAATGTACCACAGCGACCCCTGGATTCTCCATGAGGACGATCTGGATGCCTTCTGTGTGCTGGCCGCCCATCTGGGACTGCGCATCGAACACACAGGACTCAGGAATTTCTTTGAGATGGTGAAGGCCGCCGCAGCAAGTCTGCCCTTGCGTATGATGCAGGGGCTGGGCATATGAATGACGGGCGTATTGTAAGAGATACCACCGCCATTTTTGAGATTACTTCGGGAGATATCATTGAGATCGGGGGTCGCAGGTTCCGGGTGACGGGCAATGAGATGGAGCGTCGCTTTGGTGTGGAGGACCCCAAATACTGGGTCAAGAGGGTGGTGGAGGATGCCACGGGGGCGCGGAAAATTGTTAAACTTTCTTTCCTTGAGACCTTCATGACCACCATTGCAGGCGTCCCCATCCGCTGCTACCGGGATCCGGACAAAGAAGGTCATATTCTGGATCTGGTCCGGGGTCGCCCGGACTTTATGCAGGGTGAGGTCTTCCGGGATACGGTGCATAACAACATCCGTGTGCTGGACGTTGTTCGCGGTACCAATTTTTATCTGGCCATGGGGGATTACGTGCGGATGCCCCACAGGCTTTACTACGAAAAGGTGCTGCCCGGTATTCTCGCCAAGCTTTTGCAGGCCTTCCGTTCCATCCGCTTTCTCCATCTTCATGGTTTTCGCCATGGGGACATCCGCAATGACCATCTCATGATCGAAAACCGGACGGGGAACTATGTGTGGATCGATTTTGACTATGAATACGATGCACCGGAAAACCCCTTCAGTCTGGATCTTTTTGGCCTGGGCAACCTCCTTCTGTATGCCGTGGGCAAGGGCTTCCATGAATTGTACATGATCCGCCATGAAACGGATATTTACGGCGATTTTTATGGCAAGATCGTGGAAGAAGATCTTTCCTTGCTGGATGCCAGCCGATTTGTGAATCTGCGTAAACTGTATCCTTACCTGCCGCGTATGCTGAACGATATCCTGCTGCATTTTTCGCGGGGTGCTGCCGTTTATTATGAATTCATTGATGAAATCCTGGAAGACCTTGAAGGCTTTCTTCGTTCCCTTTAGGAGGTGAGATGTGACCAACTCCATTCTGATTCCGGTGGCGGATTCGCCCAGTGCCCGGGCTGCGGTGGATTACGTTGCAGGGCTGTTCCTTTCTCCGGACAATGTGCGGATCACCCTGCTTCATGTGAACCGGAGGCCTTCCGGAGGCGAGGAGCTGATGGGATACCGATATATCGCAGCCTTGCCGGAGAGGGGCAACCATGCCATGCAGCGTGCAAGAAATATTCTGGTGAGCAGCGGGCTGAAACCCGAGCGCATCCATACGGAAATCGTAAGCGGGTCCTTTGCCACGGTGGGAGATGGCATTATTGAGTATTTTAATAAGAATCCCCATACCCTGGTGGTAATCGGACGTAAAAAAATGAGTAAAGCCGAAGAGTTTGTTCTGGGGGATGTGAGCGTGAAGCTGGTGAGGGCTCTGGAGAATACCGCTGTGATGGTGGTGAAGACCTTATAAGATCCACGACTGGAAAGGGAGACCTTTCCTCACCCCTCCCAGCACAGGGGAGAGGAAAGGCTTCTTTGAGGCTGGATCCACAAGTTATTGCTTTTTTCCCTTGCTTGGCTGGTAAAGGCATAAGGGTTCTTCGGTCATGAAATCACCCGTGGCTTCATAGGCCCTGGCCCGGCATCCGCCGCAGACGGTTTTGTACTCGCAGGGCCCGCATTTTCCGGAAAGCTGGTCATAATCCCGAAGCTTCAGGAAGGTTTTGGAATTTTTCCAGATTTCCGTAAAAGACTGTTCCTTTACGTTGCCGCAGAGGGTTTCGAGAAAGCCGCAGGGCTGCACCTCTCCCACATGGGAGACAAAACAGAAACCAATGCCCCCAAGGCAGCCACGGGTCATGGCATCCAGCCCATGGGTGGCAGGGGAAATGGTTTTTCCTTCCGCTTTGGCCCGTTGCCTGAGAATCCGGTAGTAATGGGGGGCGCAGGTGGCTTTCAGCTGCAAGGGCACTTTGTCCCGCTGATCGTAAAACCAGTTGAGGGTTTCTTCATACTGGGCCGCGTCAATGGCGGCCTCTTCAATTTCCTTTCCCCGGCCCATGGGTACCAAGAGGAAGATATGGTGGGCCGCAGCGCCCAGGGAAACGGCCAGATCAAGAATTTTGGGGATTTCTTCGATATTTTTTTTCGTGATGGTGGTGTTGATCTGAAATTCAATACCCGCAGCCTGGGCGTTGCGGATGCCCTGCATGGAGCCCTCAAAGGCGCCGGGCATGGCGCGGAAGGCATCATGAACCGCAGGTGTGGCCCCGTCTAAGCTGATGGAGATGCGGCGGATGCCCACTTCGGCCATGCGCTTTGCCGTTTCCGGGGTCACGAGGGTTCCGTTGGGTGCCATGGTCATGCGAAGGCCAAGGTTTGTGCCATACTGGGCCACCTCGAAAATATCCTTTCGCATCAGGGGTTCTCCCCCCGTCAGAATCACAATCACCTCACCGAGTTCCCGGATTTCCCGCAGGAGGCGGAAGGCTTCTTCCGTATTGAGCTCTCCGGGATAGGGTACGTTGCGGGCCGCAGCCCGGCAGTGAATGCAGTTTAAGTTGCAGGTGCGGGTGGTTTCCCAGGCCACAAGGCGCAGGGTATCCCGCCTTCCGGCTCCGGTCCCGTGGGGCATCTTTGTGGGATGCATGTCCTTTTTCCTTTTTTTTCAGCCCCTGAGTCTGCGGGCCGCGTCCATGGCAAAATAGGTGAGGATGATGTCCGCTCCGGCCCTGCGGATGGCGGTGAGGGTTTCCATCATCACGGCATCCCCGTCAATCCATCCCCTTTCCGCCGCAGCCCGGATCATGGCGTATTCTCCGGAAACACTGTAGGCGGCGATGGGCAGATCCATCTCATCCTTCAGGCGGGTGATGACATCGAGATAGGCGAGGGCGGGTTTCACCATGAGAATGTCCGCCCCTTCCTCCACATCCATGGTGGCTTCCCGCATGGCTTCCCGACTGTTGGCCGGATCCATCTGATAGGTTCTGCGGTCGCCGAAACCGGGTTTGTTGTTGGCCGCTTCCCGGAAAGGGCCGTAGTAGGCGGAGGCGTATTTCACGGCATAGCTCATGATGGGTACGTCCGTGTAGCCTTCCTGATCGAGACCGTCGCGGATTTCCGCCACCCGGCCGTCCATCATGTCCGAGGGGGCTACCATGTGGGCTCCGGCCTTGGCATGGCTGACGGCGATGCGGGCAAGGAGATCCAGGGTGGCATCGTTGTCAACCCGGCCCTTTTCCACAATGCCGCAGTGACCGTGGTCGGTGAACTGGCAGAGACAGACATCGGTGATGACCATCATGTCCGGCACGGCATCCCGCACGGCCTTCACCGCCTGCTGCACGATGCCGTCCTTTTTGTAGGCTTCCGTTCCCAGGGGGTCTTTTTTGTCGGGAACGCCGAAGAGAATCACCGCAGGAATGCCAAGATCCCTTGCTTCCTTTGCTTTTTTGCGGATGTTGTCGCAGGAAAGCTGAGCGTGACCGGGAAGGGATTGGATGGGATTTTCCACTCCTTTGCCGGGTACGGCAAAAAGGGGCAGAACGAGGTTATCCACATGAAGCCTTGTCTCACGCACCATACTGCGGAGAATCTCACTCTGGCGCAGGCGTCTGGGACGGGAATCGGGAAAAAGCATGGCAGGTCTCCTTGGAAAAACATGGGGGAAGAAAACGGCCGCCTTCACTGAAACATCAAGGAAGTGCGGCCGCTACTTGGGGCTTTGGGATCAGGACAGGCCGGAAATTCAGAGGCTCTCGCTGATTTCCGCATCACTGAGGTAACAGGCCGGATCCGGAGCCCAGACATCGCCTGTGAGGGCTTCGGCCCGCACCCGGAAGTTGCCAGCGCAGATGTCCAGCCAGCGGCAGGAGGCGCAGCGGCCTGTGATGAAGTCCTTTTTGATTTTCAGCTGGGCCAGGAGGGGATCGTCCGGGTCGGACCAGATCTGGGAAAAGGGGCGCTTCCGGATATTGCCGAAGCTTCTGTGCCGCCAGAACTGGTCGGCATGAACCTCCCCATCCCAGGAAACGCAGCCAATGCCCCGGCCCGAAGAGTTGCCCTCATTCATCTTGAGAAGCTCCATCACCTCCGCCGCCCTTTTGGGATCTTCCTTCAGAAGACGCAGGTAGATGTAGGGGCCGTCCGCATGGTTGTCCACGGTGAGCACTTCCTTGGGTTTCCCACGCTCATGGAGATCCCTTGTGCGTTCCAGAATGAGATCCAGGGCTTTGCGGGTTTCCTCATGGGAAAGATCGTCTTCCACCAGTTTGGAGCCCCGGCCTGCGTACACCAGATGATAGAAGCAGACCCTGGGAATGTTCCTTTCTTCCAGGAGATCAAAGATGCCCGGAATTTCGGAAACATTCTGCTTGTTCATGGTAAAGCGTAAGCCTACCTTGATGCCCGCTTCCTGACAGTTTCGGATGCCGTCCAGAGCCGCCTGAAAAGCCCCTTTCACACCCCGGAAGTGATCGTTCACGGTTTCCATGCCGTCGAGGCTGATACCCACATAGGAAAGGCCCACTTCCTTGAGGCGCTTTGCCTTTTCCTGGGTGATGAGGGTGCCGTTGGTGGAGATGACAGCCCGCATGCCCTGGGAGACCGCGTAATCCGCCAGTTCGGGCAGGTCTTTTCTCATGAGGGGCTCACCGCCGGAAAAGAGCATCACCGGAGAGCCGAAGGCCGCAAGATCCCGGATCAGCGCCTTGCCTTCTTCCGTGGAAAGCTCGTTGGCAAAGGCCTCATCCTTGGCGTGGGCGTAGCAGTGTACGCATTTGAGGTTGCATCGCCGGGTCATGTTCCAGACCACGACGGGTTTTTTGTCTTCGGAAAACTGCAGAAGATGGGAGGGAAGGCTTCCGGAGTGGCGTCCGTAGCGCAGGGCATCCGAAGGTTCGACGGTACCGCAGTAGAGTTTGGAGATTCCGATCATGGTTCACCTGTCGGAGAATAGGGCGGGATAGGGGAGATCCCCTTTTTATTTTCTTTCTAAGGAAAGACCTTGGGAAAAATCCTTGAGAGAAACCCGTCTCCGTATCGGGTTCCATTCCCAGGGCCTTTCTTTCTTACAAGAAACGTCCATGCTTCCTATACCGCTTCAGACTTTTTGAGGCAAGTCCGGGATGGCGAGAATCTCCCCTGCAAGGTAGAGGGAGCCTGCAATGCACAGGCAACCCGACTCCGGAGTCCGGGAAAGGGCGAGGCTTAAGGCTTTTTTCACATCCGGCTCCACGGTCAGGGGAAGATTTTCCGGCAGAAGGGGAATGAGGGTTTCGGGATTCCGGCTCCTCGGAGTGTCCGGCCGGGTGAGGACAACACGGGAAAAAAGGGGGAGAAGATGTTCCAGCATGGCAGGGGCATCCTTATCCTCCAGTACGCCAAAGAGGAGGGTTCTTGGCGAAGGGGTGTGATGCTCCAGATACTCCGCCAGCACAGCGGCGGCTTCCGGGTTGTGGGCACCATCGAGAAGCACCAGGGGGTTTTTGAGAAGTTTCTGGATGCGGGCGGGCCAGGTGTGGTGCTCAAGGCCTTGGCGGATGGCTTTTTCCGAAAGCCGGAAGCCTGGGCGCTGCTCTTCCAGGCTTTCCAGGGTGGCCAGGGCGAGGGCCAGGTTCTGGGCCTGGTGTTTTCCCGCAAGGGCGGGCCGGAGATGGGAGATGCGGTTTTTTCCTTCATAGGTATAAAGGCCCTCACCTTCATCACGGATATGGAAATCTTCCCCCAGCACCCTGAGGGGAGCCTTGAGAAGGTCTGCCTGTTTTCGGATCACTTCCAGGGCTTCGGGCTGGCGGACACCGGTTACCACAGGAATACCGGGCTTGATGATGCCAGCCTTTTCTCCTGCAATGGCTTCAGGACTGTTTCCCAGAAATTCCCTGTGATCCATGGCAATGGTGGTGATGACACAAACCGCAGGATGGCAGGCTGTGGTGGCATCCCAGCGTCCGCCCATGCCCGTTTCCATGACAGCCATGTCAAGGCCCCGGCGGGCAAAGAGCAGAAAAGCCATGGCGGTGGTAAATTCAAAAAAGGTGGTGGGCTGTCCGGGATCATCAAAGGCCTCCACGGCAGCAGCCAGCCCGGCAAGCAGGGTATCATCGGGATTCTGGCCGTCAAGGCGGAAGCGTTCCCGGAAATGCACAAGGTGGGGAGAGGTGTAGAGCCCTGCCCGCATTCCTGAGGCTTCCAGAATGGCCGTTATGAGGGAGGCCACAGAACCTTTCCCGTTGGTACCTGCCACATGGATGGCGGGAAAGTGGTTTTGGGGATTGCCAAGCCTTTCAAGCAGATGGGTAATGCCTTGCAGGCCAGGGCGGATACCTAAACGGTGGCGGTTGTAAAGTTTTGAAAAATCTGTATGCATGGGATCAATGCTTTCGGGCAAAGACAGGGGTGTTTGTGCAAGTGGTTCATGAAAAAGGATGGGGAAAATCCTTTGGGATTTCTGGCCCGGGGGAGGCTTGGCGCATACCGTAGGTGCGGTAATCTGGCTCCAGGGCAGGATGCGCTTATCCCTGGAATCCACCCCAGGGGGACGGAATAAAAGAAAAGCCCGGACAGCCTTTTTTGGAAGAAAAAGTTGTCCGGGCCGAAATTTCATGGGCTTGATGAATCAGGGCAATGCTTTATTTCTTGTATTTGCGTGATGCAGCAATGCGCTGACGGCGTTGTGCTTCCCGCTGTTTGCGGCGTTTGTATTCGCTGGGCTTCTCAAAACTTTTTTTGAGCTTCAGCCTTTTGAAAAGTCCGTCGTTCTGAATTTTTTTCTTCAGGATCCGCATGGCCTTTTCGAGGTCGTTATCGATCACACGAACTTCGATTTCCTTCACAGTACATCGCCCCTTTCTTTCCGCTATTCCGAATAAGGAAACAAACCTCGGAATCCGGGTATTGAAAACCTTGGCTAAAGAGTAAAAAAATAAAAACGAATACCTGGAGGCACCGTTTTTTTATTCGAAAAACATCCAAAACCGGATTTTTATATCCGGTTTTGGAGCATAAGGCAAATACTATTTTGATCCTTCAAGGTACAAAAGAAGTTGATTTCTGTTTCCATATGCCATTGGGGGCTGTGAAGAACCCCCAATGGCAAGGGATCAGAGCTGGGCAACCAGGGCTTCGGTTACTTCAGGAACACTCTTGGAGCCGTCAAGAACGATGTATTTGTAGCCGTCCTTGGCAGCACGGTCACGGAAGTAGTAGGCGGAAGCGAGGGTGCCTTCCTTGCCGTCGTAGTAGATGTCGTGACGCTTGTCGATGGCGGATTCATCAATGTCATCGGTGCGGGTGGAAAGGGCACCGCCGCATACCCGGCATTTTCCATCTTTGGGGGCAATGGCGGGGATGTTCACGTTGTTGGGGTGGTTGGGATCGTTTTCGCAGAGACGACGGCCAGTCAGGCGGCCTTTGGCAATGTCACGGGCCAGTTCAAGCTCCACCACGTAGTTGAGTTGGATGCCTGCGGCTTTAAGGGATTCATCCAGTTTCTGGGACTGTACGGGGGTTCTGGGGAAACCGTCCAGAAGCCATCCGCTTTTACAATCTGCCTGCTGCAGACGATCGAGAATCATGGGGATGGTGATGTCATCGGGAACCAGATCACCAGCATCAATGAAGCTTTTGGCTTTTTTGCCAAGCTCGGTGCCGCCTTTGATGTTTTCCCGGAAAATGGCGCCGGATTCAATGTGGGGAACCTTGTATTTTTCTTTCAGGATAGCACCCTGGGTTCCCTTGCCGCTGCCATTGGGTCCGAAGAAAAGAATGTTCATGGGAAAAGCTCCTTTCATGAAATAAATAAAAAACATGGATGATACGGGGATAAGTCGTGCCTTTCAGAAAGGCGGCACCCGAAGGTGGCCTTGTCCTTACATGGGATGGAAAACCGGACCTTACCTATTAGAAGCCAGGAAGATTGTCAAGGTATCAGGCGTGTCTTATTGCAATGGGGGGAAGGACGCTTAAAAAAAAATGCTTGCATGATACCCGGAGAACCGGCTATGGGGATGGAATCTGTTAAAAATGCTGCGGCTTCCGGGAAGGGCCGATGGGATCCGGGTATGGAAGCATACAGGCCTTGTGGATGGTTTCCTGATGAAAAAAGTCCCTGCGGACAACAAAAAAATGATGCGGATTGCGGTAACGGGTGGGGCGGGTTCAGGGAAATCCTCCTTTTGTCGTTTTCTGGCGGAGCAGGGGTTCTGTGTCATTGATCTGGACGTACTGGCCCGTGAAGCTGTGCGCCCGGGAATGCCCGCCTACCATGCCATTGTTGCGGCCTTTGGGCCTGCGTCCGTGGGCAAGGATGGAAATCTGGACCGGGCCTGGCTGCGGGATCGCATGATCCGGGAACCCGAGGCCCGGACGCGGCTGGAGGCGGCCATTCACCCTGTGGTTTACCGGCTGATGGAAGCAGAGATTGCCCGACAGGAAGAAATGGGCGCAGGTGTTGTGGTGGTGGAATTCCCCCTGCTTTTTGAAACAAAGCGTGAGTCCTTTTTTGATCGGGTCATTGTGGTGTTTGTTCCGCCGGAAGTCCAGATGGCGAGGCTCATGGCAAGGGATGGGGTGGACCGGGCTTCTGCGGAACGCCTGATCCGGATTCAGATGCCCCTTGGAGAAAAGGCGAGAAAGGCGGACCTCGTGTTTGACAATTCGGGGTCGCTGGAACACATGAAAGCCTGCATACTGGGCTGGATGGAAAAAGGAGAACTTGCGGCGGAAGGATGAAATTTCCTTGACCGGGAAAAATCAATGGGATATTCAATATAAATTATTGTTTCCAGATGGGAAACAATGAGGGAATATGACATTTTCAATGCATTTCCTACCTTGTCTTTATTTGCCCACGGATCATCGCTTCGCTCCCTGACTCTTTTCGGAACAAACTGAATCGATTTTCGACACGTTTTTCCTCAGAACAGAAATTCGGGTATCCTCCTGCCGGGCAGGTGTTTTTTGTCTGCGCCTGCGCCCCTGAATTCCCCTATGTCAGACTGGGCATGTCATCCGGAAGGGAACATCCATACATTTATTTTAAGGTGTAAAGGTTCATGAACATCACCGAGCTGAAGGAAATGAAGATCAAGGATCTGACCCGCCTTGCCAAAAAATTTAATATTGATGGCGCTGCGGGCTTGCGCAAGCAGGAGCTGATTTTTGCTCTGCTGCAGGCTCAGATCGAAAAAAATGGTCTGATCTACGGGGAAGGCACGCTGGAAATTCTGCCCGATGGTTTCGGATTTCTCCGATCCACGGACTGCAATTATCTGCCCGGTCCTGATGACATCTATGTTTCCCCTTCCCAGATCCGCCGCTTCAACCTGAGAACAGGGGATACGGTATCCGGCCAGATTCGTCAGCCCAAGGAGTCGGAACGCTACTTTGCCCTGCTCAAGGTAGAGGCCATCAACTATGAGGATCCGGAGGTGGCCCGGGAAAAAATCCTTTTTGATAACCTCACCCCCCTCTATCCGGATGCCAAAATCCAGCTGGAAGGTGCGCGGGATAACTATTCCATGCGGATCATGGATCTTCTCACCCCCATCGGTTTCGGCCAGCGCGGCCTGATCGTCTCTCCCCCCAGGGCGGGCAAGACCGTTCTCATGCAGAACATTGCCAACTCCATCATTGCCAGTCATGATGATGTGGTGCCCATTGTTCTTCTCATTGATGAACGGCCCGAAGAAGTGACGGACATGGCGAGAAACGTGAACGCCGAGGTGATCAGCTCCACCTTTGATGAGCCTGCGGAGCGCCATGTGCAAGTGGCTGAGATGGTGATTGAAAAGGCCAAGCGTCTTGTGGAGCACAAGAAAAACGTGGTCATTCTCCTGGATTCCATCACCCGTCTGGCCAGAGCCTATAACTCGGTCATGCCGCCTTCGGGCAAGATCCTTTCCGGTGGTGTGGATTCCAATGCCCTGCACCGGCCCAAGCGGTTCTTTGGCGCCGCTCGGAATGTGGAAGAGGGGGGCAGCCTCACCATCATCGCTACGGCCCTTGTGGAAACGGGCAGCCGCATGGATGAGGTGATTTTCGAGGAGTTCAAGGGTACAGGCAATATGGAACTGGTGCTGGACCGCAAGCTGGCGGACCGCAGAACCTTTCCCGCCATTGACATCAAAAAATCCGGTACGCGTAAGGAAGATCTTCTGCTTTCCCAGGAGGTGCTCAATCGGGTCTGGATTCTGCGTAAGCTTTTAAGTTCCCTGAATTCCATTGACAGCATGGAATTTTTGCTCGATAAGATGACCGGTACAAAGAACAACCAGGATTTTCTGGATTCCATGAACGCATAACCCTATCCCTTGGGATCATCAGGAGTTGACGATGAAAGAAGGCATTCACCCCGCGTATGCACAAACCACCATTACCTGCGCCTGCGGGAATGTAATTGAAACCGGCTCCACCAAAAAAGAGATCCGTGTGGAAATCTGCTCTGCCTGTCATCCCTTTTTTACGGGTAAACAGAAACTGGTGGACACCGAAGGTCGTATCGATCGCTTCCGCAAGAAATATGGCAATTACCAGCAGCAGATGGGCAAATAGTTTTTTTAATGGATCTTTGGCCCCGCAGGCTTTTGCGGGGCTTTTTTGTCTTGCGGAGAGACAGGACCGGCGTTTGCCGGTTTTCTTTTTGGAAAAAACCAGCAGGACGCTGAGGATACGGGGATGTTTGAAAAGCTTGCGGGAGTAGAAGATCGTTTTGTGGAGCTGGAGCGTCTGATGAGCGACCCCGTGGTGCTGGGGAATCGGGATGCCTATCAGAAATACCTGAGAGAACATGCGGAAATATCTGATCTTGTAACGGTGTTCCGCCGCTACCGGGAGGCGGTCCAGGAAAAAAGGGAAAATGAAGCCCTTCTGCGGGATCCGGATCCGGAAATCCGGGAGATGGCAGAGGAGGAGGCCCAGCGCCTGGAAACCTTGGTGCTGGAGCTGGAGACGGAACTGAACCTGCTTCTGATTCCCAAAGATCCCAATGATGGGAAAAATGTCATCCTTGAAATCCGCGCCGGAACCGGCGGAGATGAGGCCGCTCTTTTTGCGGGTGATCTTTTCCGGATGTATGTGCGTTTTGCGGAAAATGCCGGATGGAAGGTGGAGATTCTGGACGCCAACGAGCCGGACGTGGGGGGCTTCAAGGAGGTCGTGGCCATGATTCAGGGCCGGGGGGTGTATTCCATCATGAAATATGAATCCGGAACCCATCGGGTGCAGCGCGTGCCGACCACCGAAGCCCAAGGGCGCATTCACACCTCGGCGGTGACCGTGGCGGTTCTGCCGGAAGCCGAAGAAGTGGATGTCCATGTGGATGAAAAAGATCTGCGCGTGGATACCTACCGTTCCCAGGGGGCGGGTGGGCAGCATGTCAATACCACGGATTCTGCGGTGCGTATCACCCACCTTCCCACAGGCATTGTGGTGCAGTGCCAGGATGAAAAATCCCAGCACAAGAACAAGGCCAAGGCCATGCAGGTGCTTCGGGCAAAGATCTATGATGCCATGGAGCAGGAGCAGACGGCCAAACGTTCTGCTGAACGCAAGGAGCAGGTGGGAACAGGGGATCGCTCCGGCCGCATCCGGACCTACAATTTTCCCCAGGGCCGGGTAACGGATCACCGCATCGGCTTAACCCTTTACCGTCTGGATGCTATTCTGGCAGGGGATATCCAGCCCCTGGTGGACGCTCTGAGAACCCATTACCAGGCGGAGGCCCTGCAGCATGGTCGCAGATGAAGCCCCAAAGGCTGAACTGTGGAATGTGGGAAAGGTACTGCGCTGGACAACGGAATATTTTGCCACCCACGGCATTGACAGTCCCCGGCTGACCGCAGAGATTCTCCTGGCCCACGGGCTGGGAATTTCCCGCCTGGATCTTTACCTGCGTCTGGATCAGCCCTTAAATTCCGAGGAGCGGGACGTGTACCGCAAGGCCATTCGTCGACGGATTCAACGGGAGCCTGTGGCCTATATCACAGGAGAGCGCAGTTTCTGGACTCTGGATCTGGAGACGGGGCCTGAGGCTCTTATCCCGAGGCCGGATACGGAAACCCTGGTTGAAGAAGCTCTGAAATGTCTGCCCAGGGACAGGGCCTGCCGTATTCTGGACCTTGGAACGGGAACGGGCTGCATTGCCCTGGCCCTGGCTGCGGAGCGGCCCCTGTCCAGGGTTTTTGCCGTGGATCTTTCCTTTGCGGCCTGTCGCCTGGCTTTAAAGAATGTCCGGAATGCCGGTCTTTCGGACCGGGTTTTTGTGGTGACGGGGAGCTGGTGTGCGGCTCTGGGGCCTGCGGCCTTCTTTGACCTTGTGGTATCCAATCCTCCCTATATTCCAACGGCCCATATCGGAGCCCTGGCTCCGGAGGTCCGGGATCATGAACCGCCTTTGGCTCTGGACGGCGGTCCGGACGGACTTGCGGCTTACCGGGCCCTGGCGCTGGAAGTCAGGCATGTGCTGCGGCCGGGTGGAGATCTGGTTCTTGAGATCGGATATGACCAGTGCCGGGCGGTGTCGGATCTTCTCAGGGAGACGGGGTTTTATGAGGTCCTTTTTTGCATAAAGGATCTGGGTGGCCAGGATCGGGTGCTGGTGGCGCGTCGTATGTGAGGCGGCGGGGGCGTATTTTCAGGGTGGGAACTTAAAAAAAGAGAGGCATTTGATCGAAGTCCTTGCCCACACAGGATGGTATCTGATATGGATATCAGGTTTATAAAAAGGTTTTCCATGGGGAAGGCCTGAGGCTATTTTTACACGTTTCTGGATCCGGATCCTGGTGCCGCATGCGGTTGGGTCCGGAAGTGAAGGGAACGGTGGATGAACCACACAAAATGGGGAAAATCCCCACAGGAGAAACAAGGCATGGCCTACGTTACAATGAAGGAATTGCTGGAAGCGGGTGTTCATTTCGGTCATCAGACCAAGCGCTGGAATCCCAAAATGAAGCCCTATATTTTTGGCGCAAGAAACGGAATTTACATCCTGGATCTGCAGAAGACCGTGAAAATGTTCCGCAGAGCCTATGATTTTGTTGCAGACATCGGCGCTTCCGGAGAATCGGTTTTGTTTGTGGGTACGAAAAAGCAGGCGCGGGAAACCATTTATGAAGAAGCCAACCGTGCGGAAGCTTACTATGTCCAGAACCGCTGGCTGGGTGGGATGCTGACCAACTTTCAGACGGTCAAGCAGAGCATCGAGCGGCTTAAATATCTGAAAAATATTCAGAATGATGGTTCCATTGAGCTTTTCCCCAAAAAGGAAAGGCTTTCCATGGTGAAGGATCAGCAGAAGCTGGAAGCCACTCTGGGCGGCATCCAGGACATGCCCCGGCTTCCCGGCTGCATGTTCATCATTGACCCCAAGAATGAGGCCATTGCCATCAAGGAAGCCAAGCGCCTGGGTATTCCCACCGTTGCTGTGGTGGATACCAACTGCGATCCCGATGACATTGATTATCCCATTCCTGGCAATGATGACGCCATCCGGTCCATCCGCCTCATTACTTCCCGCATTGCGGATGCCTACATTGAAGGTCGTGGCCGTTACGAAGAAAAAATGCATGCTGCAACGGACAAGGAAGGCGATGCTCCGGTTTCTGTGGGGATGAAGCCCGGTGAGCGCAAGGTGATTGCAGACGGCAGCGATGGACCTGTGGTGGAAGTGATCAAAAAAAGCAGCATGTCTGAAGGGATGGAAGCCGCTGAATAAGGGGCCATCTTTCAGTTTTAAAGGGACCTTCTCCCTGGTAAGTCCTTTAAGGAAAGAAGATTTACGGTACGGGCGCAGGGTAAAAGGGATCTTTCGGCGGTGAACGGGATAAAGAAAAGGTCCGGTAAGGTTTCCCGGATTTGGAATATTCGGATTCAAACTCCTGAAAATTCGGGTGTGGCGCAGAAATCCTGGATGGTGGAGATCCCACTGTCCAGGATTTTTGTGGACACCCCAGACATCGAAAGGTAGAGTTGCTCCATGGCTGAAATCAGTGCGGAAATGGTAAAGGATCTCCGGGCCAAGACCGGCGCCGGTATTATGGATTGCAAGGCTGCGTTGAAGGAAAATGATGGTGATGTTGAAAAAGCCATTGATTTCCTGAGGAAAAAAGGCCTGGCTACGGCCAAGAAAAAGGCCGGTCGGGAAGCTTCCGAAGGTCGTGTGGAAGCCTATATTCATATGGGCGGAAAGATCGGCGTTCTTGTGGAGGTGGGCTGTGAAACGGATTTTGTGGCCAAGAATGAGGATTTCATTGAGTTCTGCCGCAACATCGCCATGCACATTGCCGCCGCTTCCCCCATGGGTCTTGCCGCAGAAGAAATTCCCGCAGAGGTGATCGAACGGGAAAAGGACGTGTACCGGGGCCAGCTGATGGAAGAAGGCAAACCCGCCAATATGGTGGAGAAGATTGTTGAAGGAAAGATCAGTAAGTTTTATAAAGATGTCTGCCTTCTGTCCCAGCCTTACATCAAGGAACCCAAGCTGACGGTGCAGGAAGTTCTGAACGATACCGTGAGCAAAATCGGAGAAAACATTGTGATCAAGCGGTTCAGCCGCTTCCAGATTGGAGCCTGATACCTTGGAGCCCAGATATAAGCGGATATTGTTGAAGTTGAGCGGTGAAGCCCTCATGGGAGACCAGGGCTTTGGCATCCGACCGGATATTCTGCAATATGTGGCTGAGGAAATCCGGTCGGTGCATGATCTTGGGGTGCAGGTGGCGGTTGTGGTGGGCGGAGGCAATATTTTCCGTGGCATTGCCGCCAGCTCCTATGGTATGGACCGCGCTTCCGCAGATCATATGGGCATGCTGGCAACGGTGATCAACTCCCTTGCCCTGCAGGGAACCCTGGAGGGCAAGGGGCTGCAGACCCGTGTGCAGTCTGCCATTTCCATGCACGAGGTCTGTGAGCCCTTTATCCTGAGGCGGGCAGTGCGGCATCTGGAAAAAAAGCGCATTGTCATTTTTGCCGCAGGCACGGGAAGCCCTTATTTCACAACGGACACGGCGGCCGTACTGCGGGCTCAGGAAATCCATGCGGAAATTCTGCTCAAAGCCACCAAGGTCAACGGAGTCTATGATTCGGATCCTGTGAAAAATCCGGAGGCCCGTTTCATTCGGAACCTCTCCTACATGGAAGTTCTGGAGCGTCAGCTCCAGGTCATGGACATGACGGCCATTTCCCTTGCCATGGACAATGGGCTGCCCTTGAGTGTCTTTGATCTTTTGGGCAAGGGCAATGCTGCCCGTGTGGTGTGCGGTGATGAAGGGGTTGGCACCCTGATCCGTTAATTTTCCGGACCTTATTTAAAAACCGTCAGGTTAAAGCGCGAGGTAGGAACATGCTGAATACCGTTTTTCAGGACACTCAGGAAAAAATGGGCAAGGCTGTTGAAGCCCTCAAGGCTGAACTGCAGAAGGTGCGTACGGGACGGGCTTCGGCCACTATGTTGGATCCCGTCCGGGTGGATTACTACGGCACCCTGACGCCTCTGCACCAGATGGCGTCCATCTCCACGCCGGAAAGTCGGCTCCTTGTGGTGCAGCCCTGGGACGCCACGGCACTCAAGGAGATTGAAAAGGGTATTCTCCGGGCCAACCTGGGGCTGACCCCTTCCAATGATGGTAAGGTGATCCGGATTTCCATCCCCCCCCTTACGGAGGAGCGGCGTAAGGACATTGTCAAGCAGGTGGGAAAAACCTGTGAAGAGTACAAGGTCGGTATCCGTAACCTGCGGCGGGACGCCAACGAGATGCTGAAATCCTTGAAAAAGGACGGGGACATTTCCGAAGATGAAATGTTCAAGGGCCAGGATCAGATTCAGAAAATGACGGATGAACATATCCGAACCACAGAGGATCTGCAGAAGGCAAAGGAGAAGGAAATCCTTGAGTTCTGATCTGCCTTCCGGACTTCTGGCGGACCGCATGCCCGCCCATGTGGCCATTATTATGGACGGCAATGGTCGCTGGGCCAAAAAGCGTCTGCTGAATCGCGTCCTGGGCCATGAAAAGGGATCGGAGACGGTGCGGACCGTGGTCCGGACGAGCCGGGAACTGGGAATTTCTTACCTGACCCTGTACGCCTTTTCCACGGAAAACTGGGAACGCCCCAAGGCCGAGGTGGGCGCTCTGATGCGGCTTTTGCAGCGCTTTCTGGCATCCGAACGGAAGGAAATGCTGGAAAACGATATCCGGCTGAATGCCATTGGTGAGTTGGATAGCCTTCCTGATGGGGTTCGTCTCGACCTGGAAGCTCTGATGGCGGAAACATCGGATAACCGGGGCATGGTGCTGACCCTTTGCCTCAGTTACGGCTCCAGGGCTGAGATTGTTTCCGCCATGCGGACGGTGGCCATCAAGGTGGCCCAGGGACTGCTGGATCCTGAAACCCTTTCCGATGATATCGTGGCCCGGCACCTGTATACGGCGGATCTGCCGGATCCCGATCTGCTGATCCGCACCAGCGGTGAAATGCGACTTTCTAATTTTCTGCTCTGGCAGCTTGCCTATACGGAGTTTGTTTTCACGCCTACGCTGTGGCCGGATTTTTCCAGGGAAGAATACCTTGAAATCCTGAAAAATTTTCAGGAAAGGGATCGTCGCTTTGGCCAGGTAAAGGATATCTGATTGCATGGGCCGGGCTGCCCATGGCAATCTCCAGGATCTTCCACAAAGGGGAGATCCTTTTTTTTCATAAAACCGGTGCTTCCGGTTGAAACGGAGACCGCACATGCACGGAACCCGCTGGCTTACTGCCATTTTTGCCCTTCCCGTTCTCTTTACACTCATTGCCGCAGGGGGGCCTTTTTTCTTTTTTTTCCTGATCCTGGGGGTGGCGGGGATTGCACATACGGAATATCACCGCATTGTGGACACGAGACTTCCCTCTGTTGCGGATGGGGAGTTGCGCTGGATCGCCCGTATGGCCCTGGCCTTTGTGGTGCTTTCGGGCTTCTGGGGTATGGCAGGGCTCATGACGGGGCTCTTTGTGGGCCTGCTCACTTTGATTGCCTGGTGCATGCTGCGTTTTGGAAAATCTCCGGAGCTGCTTGCGCGGATCCCCTTTGAGGTGCAGGGGCTTTTGTGGGTGGGCCTGCCCCTGGGCTGCCTGGGCGCTTTGCGCATGGGAGACCATGGCATTGCCTGGATTTTTTTCACCTTGTTCCTTGTGGGCTCCGGGGATACGGGCGCTTACTACGCAGGGCGTTTTTTTGGAAAGCACAAACTCGCGCCTGCCATCAGTCCTGCCAAAACCCTGGAGGGTTTTGCGGGCGGTATAGTCCTGACCCTGATTGTGGCGCTGATATTCCAGCTCTTTTTTCTTTCCGCCTATGGTCTTTTGCCCATGCTGATCCTTGCTCTGATTACAGCTGTGGTGGCCCCTTTGGGAGATCTTTTTGAATCCATGCAGAAAAGGGTGGCCGGGGTGAAGGATTCCGGTCGGCTCCTGCCCGGTCATGGTGGCATGCTGGATCGCATTGACGCCCTTCTTTTTGCAGCTCCTGCGGTCTTTTTGCTGAAAACCCTGTTTTTTGGATGATGATGAAAAAGATAGCTGTTCTGGGATCAACGGGTTCCATCGGCCGGAATGTGGTGGAGATCCTTAAGGCTTTTCCGGATCGCTACCGGGCTTTTGCCCTGGCCGCAGGCGGAAACGTGGATCTTCTTGCAAGGCAGATGGCTTTCTTGCATCCGGAAGTGGTGGTGGTGCGCACCGAGGCCCATGTCCGGGAGCTTCAAAAGCTTGTCCCCGCCGGAGGCTGTGAGATTCTCTGGGGCGATGAAGGCTATGCGGCTGCAGCCACCCATCCTGAGGTGGATACCGTGGTTTCGGCCATTGTGGGGGCCGCAGGGCTTTTACCCACGGTGGCTGCGGTGCGTGCGGGAAAAACCCTGGCTCTTGCCAACAAGGAGTCCCTTGTGATGGCAGGAGATCTTCTCATGTCTCTGGCTAAGGAGAAGGGGGTGGATATCCTGCCTGTGGACAGTGAGCACTCGGCCATTTTCCAATGCCTGGCCGGGCAGAGGAAGAGGGATGTGTCAAGCCTCTTGCTGACGGCTTCGGGAGGTCCCTTCCGGAATCTCGATAAGGCGGCCTTTGCCCGCATCCGGCCCGAGGATGCCCTGGCCCATCCCACCTGGAGCATGGGCAGGAAGATCTCCATTGATTCCGCCACCCTGATGAATAAGGGGCTGGAAGTGATCGAGGCCATGCATCTTTTTGCCATGCCCGTGGAAAAGATCTCTGTGGTGGTTCATCCCCAGAGCGTGGTGCATTCCATGGTGGCTTTCTGTGATGGGGCGGTGATGGCCCAGATGGGCATTCCGGACATGAAAGGCGCCATTGCCCTTGCCCTTTCCTGGCCGGAGCGACTGCCTTTAAAAATGGATCTGCCGGATTTTTCAAACCTCAATCTGCGTATGGAAGCACCGGATCTGGAGCGTTTTCCCTGCCTGGGCCTTGCCTTTGAGGCTGCCAGGGAAGGGGGCATTTTTCCGACGGCCCTGAATGCGGCCAATGAAGTGGCTGTGGAAGCCTTTTTACAGGGAAGGATTTCCTTTTCCCGCATCGCGGCCCTGATTTCCGAGACCCTGATGCGTACGGAAAACCATGGCGCAGAGGATCTGGATTGTATCCTCGGGGCTGATGCCCGGGCCCGGAGTCTGGCGGAAAGTCTTGTGGCCTGAAGGATCCGGGGCGTTCGCTCTCCCTTTTTTCCCGCATTCCATTAGCGCGTATCCGGAGGTGATATGACCAGTCTTTTTTCCTTTCTTGTGGTACTCAGTATTCTGATTTTTATCCATGAGCTGGGGCATTATCTTCTCGCCCGGATGATGGGGGTGGGGGTGGAGCGCTTTTCCATTGGTTTCGGCCCACGCCTTGCCGGGTGGACCTCGGGCCGTACGGATTTTCGCATATCCGCCATTCCCCTGGGCGGTTATGTGAAAATGGTGGGGGATGAACCCGATGGCGAACTGCCGGAAGAGGACATTCCCCTTTCCTTTACCCACAAACCTGTATGGAAACGCATGCTCATTGTGGCGGCGGGTCCTTTTTTCAATCTTCTCCTGGCGGTGGTTCTGCTCTGGGGCCTGATTTTCTGGTATGGATTGCCCGCCATGGACCCGATTGTGGGGGAAGTGGAAAGAGATTCCCCTGCGGCTTCGGCCGGTCTGCGCACCGGCGACCGGGTGCTTGGCGTGGATGGAAAAGCCGTGGATAGCTGGGAGGACGTTGTAAAAAGGGTGGGCAAAGCTTCAGCGGATACTCCCCTTGTCTTTGAAATTGAGCGGGGCGGAGACCGCAGACAGGTGGCAGTCCTGGCAAGACCCATGCCCTTTCCCGATCCTTTGGGAGGCATGGAAATGCGCATGGGCATCGGAGCCAGGCCTTTTATCCCGGCCATCATTGGTTTTGTGAAAGAAGGTTTTCCTGCGGATGCGGCGGGCCTTCAGCCCGGAGATCGTATCCTGCGGATCAATGGGGAGCCTACCCCGACCTGGTCTGGTATGGCAGCCCGCATTCAGGCTTCGGGAGGGGAACCCCTTCTTCTGGATGTGGAAAGACGGGGCGAGGTTCTGCGCTTGCATCTTGAGGCCCGGGAAGAGCATTTTGACGATGGCATGGGCGGCCGGGTCACCCGCCATGTGGTGGGCATTTCTCCGGAACCCTATGCGAGGGCCGTGCATCCGGGATTTTTCGGGTCCATGGTGGAGGGAGGGCGTCAGACCGGTGAAATTGTCCGGGTGACAGGCCTTGCCCTGGCGCGCATGGTGAAGGGCAGCTTGTCCAAAGATAACCTGGGAGGGCCCATCATGATCGCCCAGATGGCAGGCAGTGAGGCCCGCAAGGGGGTGGCCAATCTCCTGGCTTTTATCGCGGTGATCAGCGTCAATCTGGCACTTTTGAACCTTTTGCCCATTCCCGTTCTGGACGGGGGACATCTTCTGTTTTACACCATTGAGCTGGTGCGGGGAAAACCCGTGGGAACCCGGGGCAGGGAGATGGCCCAGCAGGTGGGGATTTTTCTTCTTCTCAGTCTCATGGTCTTTGCCTTTTATAATGACATCATCCGTCTTTTACGCGGATAAGGAACCTTTTCAAAGGGAGCATGGGAAAATAGCATGCAGGCAAAACTTGAAATCACCCTGAAACCGGAACTGGTCGATGCCGAAGGCCGGGCTCTGGAAAAGAAGGTGGCCGATGTTTTCGGAATCCGGCTGGATTCCGTACGTTGCATCCGGATTCTCACCTTTGACGCGGATTTGACGGAAGCGGAATGTCTCTTGGCCAAGGAGAGGATTTTCTGCAATCCCGTGACCCAGATGGCTTCCTTTTCTCCTCTGGATCTGCCCTTTGACGGCTGCATCTGGGTGGGATTCAGGCCCGGTGTGCGGGACAATGCCGGAGCTACGGCCATGGAAGCCCTTTCCGATGTTCTGGGCAGGGTGTTGGGCCCTGACGATATGGTATACACCTCCAAGCGGTATTGTCTCAGAGGCAGCGGGCTGACGCCGGACCTCATGGATCGCATTGCAGGAGAGCTTCTGGCCAATGACATCATCCAGCAGTGGCAGGTTTTTACGCCCGAAACCTGGGATGCTGTCCAGGGTTCGGGACTGATCATTCCCCGGGTGATGCTGAACCATGAGCCGGAAGTGACCCTCATTCCCATTGACAGCGACGATACCCTGAAGGCCGTGAGCCAGGCCCGCAATCTTGCCCTGAACCTCAAGGATATTCCTGTGATCCGGGAATATTTCCTCAGGCCCGAAGTGCGGGCTTCCCGGAGACAGAAGGGGCTGGAGTCGCCCACGGATATTGAGATTGAATACATCGCCCAGGGCCGCAGCGACCACTGTAACCACAATACCTTCCGCGGGCTTTTCCGATACAGGGATCTTGAAACCGGAGAAACGGAGGTCATCGACAACCTCTTTAAAACCTGCATCCAGAAACCCACCCTTGCCATGCAGGAGGAAAAGGACTGGGTCGTTTCCGTCCTCTGGGACAATGCCGGTGCCGCCCGTTTTGATGAAAACTGGAATTATGTGATCACCGGAGAAACCCACAATTCGCCTTCCAACATGGAAGCCTATGGGGGCGCTATCACAGGAATTGTGGGCGTGTACCGGGACCCTCTGGGAACGGGCCGAGGTGCGCGGCTCATCATGGGCAGCTATGGGTTCTGCGTGGGGGATCTTGACTACGCAGGCCCCCTGAAACCCCGGCTGCATCCCAGGCGTATTCTGGACGGGGTGGTGGAAGGAGTGCGGGACGGAGGCAATAAATCCGGTGTTCCGACCCCCTTTGGCCAGGTGACCTTTGATGCCGGATACATGGGAAAATGCCTTGTCTTTGTGACCGCCCTCGGCATCATGCCAAAGACCGTTGCCGGTGCGCCGGGGCATGAGAAAACCACCCGTCCCGGAGAACGCATTGTCATGTGTGGAGGCCGGGTGGGCAAGGATGGCATCCACGGGGTGACGGCTTCTTCAGAGACCTTCAGCGCCCATACGCCCGCAGGTCATGTGCAGATTGGCGATCCCTACACCCAGAAAAAAATGCACGACTTTCTTCTGGAAGCCCGGGATGCGGGACTCATCGCCTTTATCACGGACAATGGCGGCGGCGGTCTTTCCTCTTCCATCGGAGAGTCGGCCCGTTTTGCCGGAGGCTGCACCGTGGCCCTGGATCAGGTGCCCCTGAAGTATGAGGGCCTGGATCAGTGGGAAATCTGGGTTTCCGAATCCCAGGAGCGCATGACTGTTTCCGTCAAACCCGAACACCTTGATGCCTTCATGGCCCTTTCGGACAAGCATGCCGTGGAGAGTACGGTCATCGGCACGTACACGGATACGGGTTACCTTGAGATCACCTGGAAAGGCCGTACCGTGGCCTGGGTGCACATGGATCTTCTCGAAGAAGGATTTCCCCAGTGGGAGTTCGACTGTGAGTGGATTCCCCCGAAACTCAGGGGGCTCCATGAGCCGGTCATCGGCGCGCCCAGAGATTATGCGACTTTGCTGAAAACCCTGCTGGCGAGACCCAATATCGCCTCCAAGGAATGGATTGTCCGTCAGTATGACCACGAGGTGCAGGCTGGTTCCGTGATCAAGCCCCTTGTGGGGAAAGGGCGGGATATTCCTTCGGACGCGGCGGTGATCCGACCCGTGCTCAGTTCTGAGCGGGGCATTGCCTTCACCCAGACCCTTTTGCCCTTTTACTCCCGGATTGACGCCGGAGCCATGACTTCTGCGGTGATGGACGAGGCGGTGCGAAGGCTTCTTGCCGTGGGGGGCGGGCTTTCCGAGATCGGCGGGGTGGATAACTTCTGCTGGCCGGATATCCAGTATCACCCGGAAAAAAATCCGGACGGCCGCTTCAAGGCCGCCCAGCTGGTGCGCTCCTGCAAGGCGCTGAAAGCCATGTGCGAGGCCTACCAGATCCCCCTTCTTTCCGGAAAGGACTCCATGTATGTGGACGGGCACCTGGCAGGACCCTTCGGAGAAACCCGCAAGGTATCCGGTCTGGAGACTCTGCAGTTTTCCGCCACAGCCATGGTGGAAAATGTGAACCGGTGCCAGACCCTGGATGTGAAAAAGCCGGGAGACCGGGTCTACCTTCTGGGGGAAACCCGAAACGAGCTGGGTGCTTCGGAATATTATGACCTTCTGGGATACGTGGGGCTGCATGTGCCCGAGGTGAGGCCGGAGGCGTTTCTGGCTCTGTACCGTGCCTTTGAAAAGGCCATGGAAGAAGAACTCCTTGCCAGCGCCCATGCCGTGGGACGAGGCGGTCTCGGGGTGCATCTGGCCCTCATCTCCATGGCGGGTGGGCTGGGTCTGGATGTGGACCTTTCCAGGGTGAAAACCCAAGGCCAGATTCCCGAAGGCCGGGATGATATTCTGCTTTTTTCCGAATCCTGCGGTCGTATGCTGGTGAGTGTTCCGCCGGAAAAGGAAGCCGCCTTTGTGGCGCTTTTTGAAGGCCTGCCCCTTTCCTTCCTGGGGCTTGTCCGTGAAGATACTCAGCTGCGCATCACGGGACGGGGGGGGAATCCCCTGCTCTCGGTCTTGCTTTTGGACCTTCAACAGAGTTTCAAACAGCCTTTCGGAGATCGGATATGACAAGGCAAGTAAAGGCCCTGGTTCTGACGGGCTATGGCCTCAACTGTGATATGGAGACCGCCCATGCCTTTGAAATGGCGGGAGCTTCAGCCGAAAGGGTGCACATCAATACCCTGATCCGCGGCGGTGTGCGGCTGGAGGATTACCAGATTCTCGTGTTCGGAGGCGGTTTCAGCTGGGGGGATGATCATGGCGCGGGCGTGGTGCAGGCCGTGAAGATCATGACCTTCCTTGGGGATCGCATCCGTAAGTTCATTGCAGAGGGACGTCTGGTCATGGGAATCTGTAATGGTTTCCAGACCCTCGTGAACACGGGGCTTCTGCCGGGTTTTGACGGGGACTACACCCGCAGGGAGGTGGCCCTTCTGCATAATGATTGCGGCAATTTCCGGGATCAGTGGGTGCAGCTTTCCGTGAATGAGAAAAGCCCCTGCGTGTTCACCAAAGGAATGGAGGCCTTTTCCCTGCCTGTGCGTCATGGGGAGGGAAAATTCTACGCAGCGGACGCAACCCTCGACCGGCTTGAAGCCTCAGGTCAGGTGGTGCTGCGCTACGTCCATGAGGACGGCAGAGGCGCAGAGGGTGTTTTTCCCCTGAATCCCAATGGTTCGGTCAGGGATATTGCGGGCATCTGTGATCCCACTGGCCGGGTTTTCGGCCTCATGCCCCATCCCGAGGCCTTCACCCATCTGACCCATCATCCGGACTGGACGCGGATGAAAGCTGCGGGAAAAAACCGCCTGGACGGGGAGACGCCGGGTCTTCGCATTTTCAGAAATGCGGTGCGTCATTTTGAAGGATAAGGGAGTTTTTTCCTTATGCCCATTGACAAAACGTCCGAAAATTGGTTCAAGAAAGACGCAATAAAGACCCTAACCCCATCAGAAAAAAAGGAGAAAGACCATGGAGTTTCTTCCCATCAAACCCAGTGTTCTCAACGCCCTTGTATGGATTGCCCTGGTTCTCATCATCATGGGCGGCAATGCAGGAATCGCCACGGCTGAAGGTGCGCGTTACTTTATCGGTGGCGTACTGCTGGGTTTCCCCGCGTATTTTGCCAACATTCTCTGGATTGAAGGTTTTGCCCGGGGCAAGCACTGATTCTTCCGGAAATCCTTTTTATGGATCCAATCAGGGCCTTTCCGTTTTTTCGGAAGGGCCTTTTTCGTCTGCCCAGGCGGACGATGGTGTCTTCTGCTGTTGGGAAGGCCCGGTAATCAGAAAGGGAAAATCCCATGTCCCAGGTGCGTTTTGATGTGGTGTTTCACGGCAGGCTGCTTCCGGGTTTCGGAACAGAAGAGGTGACAGATCGGCTTTGTCGCATGTTTGGCTTGGACAGAGCTGCGGCCATGGGCATTTTATCCGCTTCCCGCACGGTGCTGAAACAGCATCTTACGGCGGAAACGGCGGAAACCTATGCAGCGGCTTTGCGTCAGGCGGGTCTTGAGGTTACGTTGGAAGCCAGGGTGGAAAGGGAGGGCTGTGGCGGAGGCACGGGGGGCGGTGGTTCGGACGCCGGAGAGGGGGAAGGAGCCGGACATCCGGGAAGGGGGCCGGAACGCCTGCCCTTTTCCTTCCATGGAACGGGATCCGCCTATTTTCGCATCTGGATTGTGAATCTCATGCTCTCCATCGTGACCCTGGGAATTTATTCGGCCTGGGCCAAGGTAAGGCGTAAACGGTATTTTTATCTTCACACCCAGCTGGCGGGAACGGGTTTTGCCTATCTGGCAGATCCTGTGAAGATTCTTGTGGGCCGCATTGTGGTGGTGGGGGTCTTTGGTCTTTCTTCCCTGGCAAGCCAGATTCACCCCTTCCTTTCCTTGGGTTTTTCCATAGCCTTCTTGTTTTTCTTCCCCTGGATAATCGTGCGCTCCCTGGCGTTTAACGCCAGAAACTCCAGTTACCGCAATATCCGCTTTGTTTTTCACGGCAGGGTCTGGGGAGCTGTCAAGGCCTATATCCTCTGGCCTGCGGCCGCAGTGCTGACCCTGGGTCTTCTGGGGCCTTACGCCCTTTACCAGCAGCACCGATATGTGATTACGGGCAGTGCCTACGGAAGCACGTCCTTTACCTTTGATGTGGAGCCGAGGGCCTATTATCGCATGTTCATGGGGCTGCTTCCTCCCCTTCTGGTGGCCATCGCCGCCCTTGCAGGGGCGGCTTTTCTCATGCCTCTTTTGCTTTTTGTCCCCCTGGCGGGCCTTTATCTTTTTGTGATGGCCTGGTATGCGGTGAGTACTACCAACATTTCCTACAATGCGGCCCGTCTGTCTTCCCATGCCTTTGAAGCCCAGCTGAAAGTGCTGGAATACCTTAAAATTCTTGTTGTGAATACCCTTTTAACGGTTCTGACCCTGGGGCTCTTTCACCCCTGGGCCAAGGTACGCATTGCCCGTTACCGGGCGGAAAAAATGGCCTTTCTGGCTTCTGGAAGCCTGGATGATTTCCTTGCTGCGGAAGAAAAAAAGGTGGCCTCTCTGGGTGAAGAGGCTGCGGATTTTCTGGATTTTGATTTTGGTCTGTGATGATACGATCGGGTTTTTTCTACGATGGCCGATCCTCTTGTGCAAGGAAGGCGGTTCTTGTTTTTCTTCCGGAAACGGGGCGTTTCAGGGTTGAGGGCCAAGGGGGGGATGAACTGGCCGCAGCTCTGGCTGAGACGGTGCGCTTTTCTGCGCCTTTAGGGGATGCGGCGCTGACGGTGACCTTTCCCTGTGGCGGTGTCTTTGAAACCGAAGATGGCGCAGGGTTGCTTTCTTTGCAAAAAGCCCTGGGAAGAGGGGGCTTCGGGCGTTTTGTCCATGCCCTGGAATCCCGCTGGCCCCTTGTGCTGGCGGCCCTGGCTTTTGTCCTTGTGACCCTGATCCTTGCCTTTCGGTATGGGGTTCCGGCAGTGGCCCGGGAGATCGCCTTCCGCCTTCCGGCTGGGATGCTGGAGCAGGCGGGAGAAAATACCCTGAAAGCACTGGATCAGACCCTGCTGTCACCCACAGGCCTTGCGATGGATACCCAGGAAAGGCTTAAGGGGGAATTTCAGGCGCTCTGGCAGGCCCATCCCGGGGTGCGTTTGTATTTTCGTAAAGGTGGCCGCCTGGGCGCCAATGCCCTGGCCCTTCCCGGCAGCATCATTTTGCTTACCGATGAGCTTGTGGCCCTTTGTGAGGACAATCCCGAAGGACTTGAGGGGGTGCTGGCCCATGAGATCGGTCATCTCGTGCATCGCCATGCAGCCAGACGGGTGGTGCAGGACGCTTTTTTCAGTTTCCTCTTTCTGGGACTTACCGGGGATGGGAGCGGGGTTGCGGAGCTTTTCATGGGGCTTCCGGTTCTGATGACGGAAATGGCCTATTCCAGAAGCTTTGAGAAGGAAGCGGATGCCTATGCCCTGGCCTGGCTGGCTTCCCAGGGCAAAGGGAGTGAGGGGTTTGCAAGGCTCCTTGTGCGCCTGCACGAAGATTCCGGAGGCCGGGAGAAAAGGGGGGCTTGGCGGGGGTATCTTTCCACTCACCCCCTTCTGGAAGAACGGCTGGCGCCTTTCAGGGACTGAGTCTTTCACAGTTCTGATCTGCCTTTGGCTTCAAGCCCAGGTTCAGGTCTGGGAGGTAAAGGGTTTTTTCTTTTTGAAACGGAAAATTAAAGCCAGGATGAAGTCAGGGAAAGACTGGATACGGGTGTTGTAGATTTCCACACTGTCCGAGTAACCCTGGCGGAGCAGGGCAAGGTAGTTTTCCGTTTTCCGCATTTCATCGGCAAGATTCTGCACCAGGGCCTGGCCCTTGAGTTCGGGATAATTTTCCAGGCGGGCCATGAAGTGCCGGGAAACCTGCTGTTCGTTCTGGATGATCCGGTCTGCGGCGTCCACATCGCCTTCGGGCGGGGAAGAAGGCCTGCGCAGGGAGGCAATGGCGGAAAGCAGGGTTTTTTCATGGCTGAGATAGGCCTGGACGATGCGTTCAAGCTGGGGCCAGAGATCCGCCCGTTTCTGGAGGATGGTATCCATGTCGCTTGCGGCCTTCAGGCATCGGTTTTTGAGAAAAACCATGTCATTGTAGTGCAGGATGAGGGTGTAGGCCATGAGGAGAAGGGGAACAAGCAGGGCGGTTTGGAAAAGGGTGGCGGGTGTGAGCCATCCCATCCCGGCCCAGAGTACGCTGGCGGCAAAAAGAAAGGCCGCGAGACTGATGGATGTGGATAAAAATCCCCTGGCCCCTTTGCTGCGCAGAATCTCTTCTTCTTTGCGATGGCTGATGAAAAAGAAGGTATGAGGGGTTTTTCCCTTCTGGAGACTGAGGTTCTGGCTGGAGTCTGGGTCCAGCCCCGCAAATCCGATGCAGTAAATTTTTGCATCCGGAACCAGCCAGGATTCCGTGTAGCAGTATTTGCCCCGGTATTCCGTATGGGTGTGTGAAAACTCGATTTCTGCGTCCTTTGGATGGACTTTCACCCTGCCTTCATCGTCTTGTAACCAGAAGGGGGTGGCGCGGACGGCCTCCTCAATGGTGACCCACTTGGTTTTATCCCCTGATTTTTTTTCTTCCTGGATTTTGTAGTGGCAGGCCACGCAATCTTTAGCGTTGAGTTTGCTCTGGATGCAGGGCAGGGACTGGTCCGTGAAGATGCGGCCTTTGAGTTCTGCCATGCCATAGCTGAGGCCTTGGCTTTTTGCCGTGGGAATGTGCTCCATGAGCCGTTTTCGTTTGATGAGGCGGATACCGAGGAAAAAGGTGAGCATACCCAGAAGACAACCGGCTCCGGAGAGCAGGCTGACAAGGAAAAGGTTTTCATAGCGGCTGGAGGGGATGCGGGCGATTTCAAGGGCGGCGGCTTCTTTTTCGACATCGCTGAGACCCTGGGGCAGGGGAAACCGATGGGCGGCCACATGGTGAAAGAGGGGGCGGTCAGGCCAGTTGCGGGCGGGTTTTTCAATGAGAAGGCGCATGGCGTAAAGATCCATGCGTTGGGCTGGGCTGGGCGTGGGCAAGATGGCCTCCTGCCGGGTTTTGTAAAGCATGGCGGCTTCTTCCCAGTCCCTTTGCAGGTGTAAAAGCCCCGTGTACCAGAGAAACCCCACGCCGCCACAGGTCATGAAAAACACATAAACCCAGAAGCGATGCACCTGAAGGGCGATGAGCAGGAAGGCCATGGCCAGGGCAACGAGGCCTGAGGCGATGGAGATGAGTATGCCTGCGGTGAAAAGGCTTTCCCCTCCTTTTGCCTGCAGGGAGCTGTCTGTCATGAGGGCGGGAAGATTCCAGGGCCGGGTATCGAAGTGAAGCACCTGATGTTCACGGGAATAGGCTCCCAGCAGGCGGATCGATTGGCCTTGTGTGATCACCCATTCACTGTAGATGCGGTCTCCCCGTTTTTCCCTGTAGGTGCGGGAAACGGCAATCTCCAGATGGGATTCGTACCTGGGGTCCACCCAGACCGCCCCTGTGGCGTCGGCCAGGATAAAGGGGCTTTTCCTTTCGCCCTGATCCAGAGTTCGGAGCTGGATACGGTCGTCCGAATCCCGGTATTCCTGTTCGAGCCTGTAACGCAGGTAGATGGCACTCTCGCCGGAGTAAGGGGCTGTGAATGGCGTTTTTGCGGTGATGGCTTTTCCCTGAAGGGCATAAGGCCCGTGGGCCAGGGCGGCCACAGGGGTGGGAGGAAGCCGGTCCAGTTGCCGGGCTTCGCGCATGGATTCAAAACCCCAGTCAAAAAAGGCCGTGGCCGCAAAAAAACAGGCGAGACCTGAAAGGCATGCAAGAAGGGCTGCGAAGCATCGTCTGACAAGGCGCATGGGTTTTCCCGGAAAATGGAGGCCTCAATGGGCGGTTTTCTGGAGCAGGGTTTCAGATTCCAGAAGAGCCTTGGCTCTGGATTTCTGGGCTAGCGCCATTGAAATTCAGAAACGTCCACGGCCTTGGGTCCCTCCGGGGTCTGGATGAGATCAAATTCCAGAATGATCTGACGATGTTTCAGCTCAGCCACATAGCGGGAATCCACGGGCTCCCCGTCCGCGCTCACGTCATTGATGTGGCAGAAAATGTCATGGCGCATGTCCATGGCGCCTAAGCCTGTGCGCATGGTGATGAACCCAAAGCCCCGGTCTTCATTGTAAGCATGGAGAATTCCTTTTTTTCGGGTCTGCCCCGTCTCACTGCCCAGAATGCCGGGGATGAGAAAACCGGAAAAATGATTGTCCACCTCACGGATCAGATCGCCGCTGGTGTTGGCAAAGGAAAGCAGATCCACCCGTTTTCCCCGGTTCTGGAGGGCGCGGACGAGACGGAGAAAATCGCCGTCTCCGGAACCCACAAGAATATAGTCAAGATTTTCCGATTGCAGGATGGCATCCACGGCAAGGTCGAGATCCGCATTGGCCTTGACCACCAGTTCACCTTCGGAATCGAAGTAACGGCGAACCTCTTTCCGGATCAGGTGAAAACCGTTTCTGCGGATGGCGGCCCTGTAATTTTCGTTGCGGATGCGGTAGCCCGTATCCTGGCGCTCCCGTTCCACATCCACGGCAAGATACGCGTTGGCGCGCAGTACGATGGTGCCTTGGGCTTCCACCATTTCCTTGATGACTTCATAGCGGATGCCCCAGCCGCCATTACGGCTTAGGTTTTCCATGTCCAGAAAAATACCGGCCTTGAGCATTTTTTCTCCTTTTTCTCATAACATCCAGTCCAGGGTAAGTCAGGCCTGGGGAAAAGTCCTGCTGCTTCATATCCTTTTTTTGGCGATGAGGAAATCCGGAAAAAAAGAAACCCGGCGCCAGCAAGGGCCGGGTTTCTCAAAAAAGTCTTGCAAAAGATCAGTGAACGGACATCACCGGGCAGGGGTTTTCCCGTATCAGGCGGTCTGTCACGGATCCCATGAGCATGGATTCGGCGAGGGAAATGCCCCTGGATCCGATGAGGGTGATGTCCATGGCGCGGGTCATGGCGTATTTGCGCAGTTCGGTGTGGGCGTCTCCCAGAAGCACGTGGGTTTCATGACGACACCAGGCTGAGGCATCCTTGGGTACCAGGCCTTCAAGTTTTTCTTTAAGTTTTTGCATCTCCGCCTTCTGGTGACGGACACGATCTCCGGCAGGGCCTTCGGCCATAAAGGCCTTGAACTGATTTTCAGAAACCACATGCACAATATGCAACTCGGCCTCAAACTCCTGGGAAAGGCTCAATCCGTAACGCAGGGCCATGGTGGCGTGGTAGGAGAAATCGTAGCCCACCAGGATGCGTTTCAGGTGCAGGGAAGGGCCATGGGTGGAATCCTGCAGGGCTTCGGGTTCCACATCCCGAAGGATCAGAAGGGGAACTTTGAGGGTACGGATGAGTTCTTCGGAGGTGGAGCCCATGAAAAACTTCTTTAACCCTGAACCGGGTCGGGTGGTCACAATGACCAGATCCGTGTCCAGCTCTTCGGCGAGTTCGGTGATGCGGGTGGGGGGATGCCCCGTACGGACGAAGCTTTTCCAGGGAACCTTTGCGTCCGCCATGATGGCGCTCATTTTTTCCTGGGCTCGGGTTTCCATTTTCTTTTCATAGCCCTGGGGATCCCGAAATCCTTCGGCATAGACCAGGGGAATGGGATCAATGACCGAGCAGACGTGAATTTCTGCGTTCAGGGTGTGGGCCAGGGCGATGCCATAACGGATGCCCTGATTCGCATAGTCTGAGAGATCTGTGGTGCAGAGGATGCGGTTGAACTGGATGCGCATGGTCTGCCTCCTTGCGTTGGGGGAAAAGGAATGGGGGATCCTTGGCGAACCTGATCCGGCGGGTAAAATGCATGGGAACATTTTAAAGGGATGCGGGTCGGAATACAAGAAAAGAGAGCAGGCTTTTTTCACGGATGCTGCCTGTGCTTTATTCCTTGTCTTCGGAATGGCGCAGGGCGTAGTGCACGGATCTGGACAGCAGATCCAGGGTATAGGGTTTTTTGATATGGCCCAGCGCACCCAGGGCCATGGCTTCCTGGATGCGTTCGCCCTCAGAAAAACCTGTGACCAGGAGAACCTTGAGTTCGGGCATAAGAGTGCGCATGCGCTGGAAGCAGTCGAGGCCATCCAGGTGACCGGATCCCATGATCATGTCGAGGAGGACGAGATCCGGCGCAAGCAGGAAAAGTCGCTGCAGGGCTTCTTCTCCACTGGCCGCTGTGCTGACCCTGTATCCCAGCCTTTCGAGCACCAGGCCTGCGATTTCCCTTTGCTCAGGCAGGTCGTCGACCACAAGAATGTGCTGGCCCTGACCCATGGGAATGGATTCCTTTTCCGGTTCGAGAAGGCAGAGGCCTGACATGACAGGCAGGTACACGGAAATGAGGCAGCCTTTGTTCGGTTCGCTGTCCACTTCGATGCGGCCCCTGTGGTCCTGGACCGTACTCCATACCACAGCCATACCGAGGCCGGTTCCTGAACGGCCCATGACCTTTTTGGTGTAAAAGGGCTCAAAGATTTTTTCCCTGTCTTCGGGCTGGATTCCCATGCCTGTGTCCCGGACCCGGAGACAGACAGCGCCTTCCGGAAATTCGGGTTGGGGTTGGGGAAGGAAGGTGGTTTCAAGGGTGAGTTGGCCGCCGTCGGGCATGGCTTCCGCCGCATTGGAAACGAGGTTCATCACCATTTTTCCAAGATGAAGGCCTGAGCCCTTGAGCAGGGGGAGATCCGGGGCCAGCTGTTTTTCCACCACCACCAGGGGATGGAAGGAGGCGAGCTTCTCATATTCCGGACTCATCAGATAGTCTTCAATGATGGTGTTCAGTTGCACCACATCCGCCGTTGCGACACCTCTTCGGGCGAGGGTAAGCAGATCCTGGACAATCTGGGCGGCCTTCTGGCCGGATTTCTGAATAATGCGGATTCTGCGGTGCATGGGACTGTTTTCCGGCAGATCCTGAAGAAGAAGCTCCGGATAGCTGACAAGGCCGGAAAGCACGTTGTTGAGGTCATGGGCCACACCGCCGGCCAGCATGCCCACGGCTTCCATTTTCTGAGCCCTTGCAAGCTGGGATTCGAGTTTGTTTTTTTCTTCTTCGGCCCGGATTCTTGCGGAAATATTTCTGACAATGGCCAGGACCGTGTGGTGGGTGGCGGCCACCATGCGGGTTTCAAAATATTCGGTGCGACCCTGGTCCAGGCAGAGTTTGTATTCAAAAATCTGGGGTTTGTGGGTTTCCAGGGCAGAGGCGATGTGCTTTACGATGAGACTTGCGATACCTTCCGGGAGCACGTCATGGGCCCTTTGGCGGAGAAATTTTTCCGGCTGCAGGTAAAGGTGCGTTTTGGCGCCCTGGAAGTCGAGAAAAACGCCATCTTCACTGAACTGGAAGATCATGTCCGGAATGGCGTCAAGGAGGGCTTTGCGCCGGGCCTCGCTCTGCCGGGCCTCCTCTTCGGCCTTTTTGCGTTCCCGGACCTCATCTTGCAACTCCTTGTTCATCATCTGTAAGACATTTTCCCGGGCCTTGATGCGTTCAGCCATGTTGCGGAAGGTGTGGGCCAGGGCTTCCATCTCCTGGTGACGGACCCGTTTGAAGGCGTGATCGTAGCGACCGCCAGCCATGTTTTCCAGTCCATCGGCTAAGGATCGGAGCAAAGGCCGCATGAAAAGGCGGGAAAGGAGCCCCACGCCCAGGTAAATGCCGAGAAAGGAGATGCTGAGGATGTAGAGGGTCTGATTCCGCAGACGTGCCAGATCCTGTTTGTAGGGTTCAGGGGAAAGATAAAGATCCATATAGCCGATGGGATTTCCCTGGACTCCGATTTCCATGGTGCGGATATTTCGTTTTTCGGTCAGAGGATCCACGGGAATGGAGTTGAAAAAAATGTGGTCATTCAAATCCCGTATGCATATGCCAGAGGTGGGTTCATTGTGGGTGAAAGCCAGAGCGATACGCTCAATCTGCTGACTGTCCATCTGCCAGAGGGGGGTGGCAAGGATCTGGGTGAGGCGCTGGGCGTTCTCCTCGCTCTGGGTCCGGAATGCCGTGGAAATCTGGCCTGCTTCCCGTTTGAAATAATAAAAAACCAGAGGTGTCTGGAGCAGGACTACGAGAAGAAAGATGCTGATGGAAAGATCCCTTGAAATGCTGCGTTTGGGGACAGACGGCATGGAAACCTGGCTTTCGTGTGTGAAGTGAACCGGAGGCCTTCAGGCGCAGTGTGCGGGATTAAAAAAAGATACCATTTCAGAGCTCATATGGCAAATTGTAAGGTGCACTGCCGCAATTTATAAAAGGGGATGGCGGAAAGACGGATGTTTACGGATCTGTATGTAGAGAACGGTCCAGAAAAGGGCACCCAGGGCGTCAGCGAGGATATCCATGGGATCGGCATGACGGCCTGGCACAAAAAACTGGTGGACCTCATCGGCAATGCCAAGGCAGGTGGCATAGAAAACGGCCAGGGCGCAGCGTTTTGTCCGGGATGCAATGGGAAGCAGACGGGTGGCCCGGAATGCCAGGATGCCCACCATGCCAAAGGCCATGAAATGAAGAATTTTATCCTTGAAAGCAAACGAAGGGCCAGGAACATGGCGTGGGGCTGAAGAAAGCCAGAAAATCAGAGCGCAGTAAAGGAGGAGGGGAAGAAAAAGGGCGGTAAAACGGGCAAGGGGTGTGGGAGCTGGGTTTTCTGGATGGGGCATATATGTTCTTTTTGTTTCGGGTAGAAGTTTAAAAGGGGGGCAGAGAGCGCCCCCCAGGTCTTTTCAGGCAAAGATTTCAAGACTTAAGGCGCGTTTTCGGATATGGCCTTTGACCGTATCCAGGAAAAGGCTGCGTTCCATGCCCATGAGCACCTTCCCGTCCAGGGTACGGACAGCAAAGGTTTTTGTTTCAATTTCCTTGGCCCCTACGGTGAGCATGAGGGGAATCTGAAGGAGCTGGGCGTCCCGTACCTTCTTTTTGAGGCTTTCGGAACGGGTATCCACTTCCACGCGCAGGCCCTCGGCGGAAAGTTCTTTTTGCAGGGCTTCGGTGGCGGGGATGAGCTCATCGTTCATGGGCAGCAGCATGACCTGTACAGGAGCGAGCCACAGGGGAAATTTTCCGGCAAAATGTTCGGTGAGAATGCCGAAGAAACGTTCGATGGAGCCGTAGATCACCCGATGGATCATGATGGGGCGGTGTTTTTCATTGTCCGGTCCCACATAGTTTAAGTCGAAACGCTCAGGCAGGGCCATGTCCAGCTGAATGGTGCCGCATTGCCAGGTACGGCCGATGGCGTCCCGGATATGGATGTCGATCTTGGGACCGTAGAAAGCGCCGTCCCCTTCGTTGACCTGATAGCCTTTACCGTAGGCTTCGAGGGCGGCCCGAAGTCCTTCGGTGGCCTGTTCCCACTGGGCATCGGTGCCGATGGATTTTTCAGGACGTGTGGAAAGCTCTAAGTGAAAATCAAGGCCAAAGGTGGCGTAGATGCGGTCCACAAGATGAAGAACGCCTAAGATTTCCTGCTGGATCTGATCCGGGGTCATGAAAATGTGGGCATCGTCCTGATGGAAGGCCCGGACGCGGAAAAGG
Source organism: Desulfobotulus sp. (assembly GCF_034006065.1). Classification (NCBI taxonomy): domain Bacteria; kingdom Pseudomonadati; phylum Thermodesulfobacteriota; class Desulfobacteria; order Desulfobacterales; family Desulfobacteraceae; genus Desulfobotulus; species Desulfobotulus sp. Next base: position 53,264 of record NZ_JAVETM010000005.1, read on the forward strand.
CCGGAAAGGGCTCCGGACATCTCATGACGGTGTACAAGGCCGATTTCCCCGGCTCTGTGGGGCAGATCTTTATAGGAATGGGGTTTCATACCGAAAAGCAGCATGCCGCCGGGGCAGTTCATGGGTTTGATGGCGTAATCCATTTCATCCACCCGGGAGGTGTACATGTTTTCCCGGTAGTTTTCCCAGTGCCCGCTTTTTTCCCAGAGCATGCGGTTGAGCATGATGGGGGTTTTGGTTTCCACATAGCCCGCATCCCTGTGGGCTTCCCGCCAGTAGTCGAGGAGGGCATTCCAGATGGCCATGCCTTTTGCGTGGAAAAAGGGCATGCCCGGTGCCTCATCGTGGAAACTGAAGAGATCGAGCTGTACGCCGAGTTTTCTGTGATCCCGTTTTCTGGCTTCTTCCAGCAGGGTGAGGTAGGCTTTCAGGTCTTTTTTATCGAAAAAGGCCGTACCGTAAATGCGCTGAAGCTGCTGGCGACTCTGATCCGCCCGCCAGTAGGCTCCGGAAACCCGCATGAGCTTGATGGCTTTGATGTGGCCTGTGTGGGGAAGGTGGGGCCCCCGGCAGAGGTCAATGAAATCCCCCTGCTCATAGAGGCTGAAGACATCCCCTTCCAGGGAGTCGATGATTTCAAGTTTGTAGGGCTCGTTTCTGAAGCGCTCCCTGGCTTCTTCCCGGCTCATCTCCTTGCGGACAAAGGGTTTTTTGGCCTTGATGATGGCCTCGATTTCCGCCTCAATCTTCGGAAAGTCCTCTTCGGAAATGCTTTGCATATCAATATCATAATAAAAACCGTTTTCCACCACAGGGCCGATGGTGAGCCTTGCCTCAGGATAGAGGTGCATCACGGCTTCGGCCATGACATGGGCTGAGGAGTGGCGGAGAATTTCGAGGGCTTCGGGATCCTTGGGGGTGAGAAGGCGTACCCTGGCGTCTTTGTTTATGGGGGTATCCAGATCCTTCAGGGCGCCGTCTACTTCCACGGCAATGCAGTTACGGGCAAAACCTTCGGAAATGGAAAGGGCCACATCCATGCCGGAGGGAGGGTTTTCAAATTCCCGGATGCTTTGATCGGGCAGGGTGATACGTATCATGGGAACCATTCCTGGCTGGGGTTGGTATGGGTTCCGCCGTTTGATGAATTTTATAAGGGAAAAAAGCGTGTTGTCTCCGCGCTTTGGGCCTTGCAGGACGGCGGATACGAATGCAATTGCAGTACCTAAGGGAAATGGTCTTGCGGGTCAAGGAAAATTGTGGAACCATGGCAGGCTGCAAAAGTGGGGGAATAGGCTTGGTATTGCGCCGGGATATTCTGATTTTTTAGGATGACCATATGGACGAAGGATGGATTCTACGTATACGCTCATTGAAACCCAAAAAGACCTGGAGGCCATACTTCCCTTGCTCTGGTCGGCAGATCGCGTGGGAGTGGACCTTGAGGCCGACTCCATGTTCCATTTTCGGGAAAAGGTCTGTCTGATCCAGCTTGGGATTGAAAACCGGAATTTTGTACTGGACCCCGTGTCCATTCCGGACCTTTCGCCCCTGGGACCGGTTTTTGCTGACCCGGCGGTTCGGAAAGTTTTTCATGGTGCGGACTATGATGTGCGCTCCTTGTTTCGTGATTTTGGTTTTGTACTTGAAAATCTCTGGGACACGGAACTGGCCACGCGCTTTCTCGGACATCGCAGCTCAGGCCTGGATGCCGTTCTTCAGGCCCGCTTCGGTGTCTCCCTGGACAAGAAATATCAGAAAAAGGATTGGTCCCAGAGACCTCTCAGCAAGGAAATGATTGCCTATGCCGCAGGGGACACCCGTTACCTTCTGCCCCTTTCCCAGGCCCTGGAGGCCGAGCTTGCGGCTTTGGGGCGGCTTGCATGGGTGGAGGAGGAGTGCGCTCTTCTGCAACAGGTACGGGCTCCGGAGGTGGAGGAAAGGCCCCTTTTTCTGAGATTCAAGGGGGCGGGACGTCTGGATCGCAGGAGCCTTGCGGTGCTGGAAGCCCTGCTGGAATTCCGTCTGGAGATGGCGGAGAAAAAGGACAAACCCCTTTTCAAGGTGCTGGGGGGAGAAGCGCTCCTGCGTCTGGCCCAGGTGAAACCAAGGACCCTTGAGGATATCCGGAACCTGAAGGTGTTAAGTCCGCGTCAGCTTTCCATGTATGGGCATGGGCTTTTAGCCGCCATTCATGGAGCCTTATCCCTCTCCGAAGGGGATCTGCCCCTTTATCCCAAGACCCGGGCTATGCGGGTGAAACCCTTGGTTTCCTTGCGGATCAAAGCCCTGAAAACCTGGCGGGACAGCCTGGCGGAAGAGCTGGATCTGGATCCCGCCCTTTTGTGCAACAAAGCCCTTCTGACCCAGCTTGCCCAGCTTAACCCCAAAACCCTGGACCGGGTGTGGAGTATCCCGGAAATGCGCAGGTGGCAAAAGGAAGTTCTGGGTGAGGGCATTGTGGGGGTCCTCAGTGGGCTTTAGGAGCCGGATTCCGGCCAGCGAGCCTGGATGCGCGCCAGCGCGTCCAGATCGTCAATGAAACAGGGAACCAACCGGGGATCAAAGGACGCGCCTGCCATTTTGGTGAGAAAGGCGGCGGCCTGGGGAAGGCTCCAGGCTTTTTTGTAGCAGCGATCATGGATAAGGGCGTCAAAGACATCGGCAATGGCGGTGATGCGGCCAAAGATATGGATATTCTCGCCGGCAATGCCTAAGGGATAACCCTTGCCATCCCATCGCTCATGGTGTTCCCGTGCCACAATGGCTGCGCTGTGGAGGTCCGGTCTGTTTTCTGCGTGCAGCAGTTCATACCCGATGTCGGGGTGGGTGCGGATCACAGCCCTTTCCTCCGGGCTCAGAGGCGTCTTTTTGTCCAGAATGTCCTGGGGAATGGCCAGTTTGCCGATGTCGTGCAGAGGAGATACCCGGCGGAGTTCTTCGGCCATGGCCTCACCCAGGCCTGCCTTGAGGGCGAGATGATGGGAAAAGGCCCCCACCCTGTGGAGATGCCCTGCGCTTTCCCGTTTGCGGCTTCGGATCAGGGCGTGTTCCAGCAGCCGGGGAAAATCGGTTTCCCTGTGAATATCCGGCTGATGGTCAAAGAGCCGATCCAGCACATCGGCGATATGCCCCATGAAGATGGTCAATCTGTCCCTTTCATCCGGGCTGAGGGGCGGCTGGGCCACAATCTGGATTTCCATGCCCCTGCCCCCCGCCGACCGGGTGGAAAAGGATGAAAAAGGAAGGGCTTCCTGCCATTCCGGAAAAGCAAGAATTTCCTGAAAACAGGCGCATAAGGGATTGTCTTGGCAGTCCGTTGCCGTGAAACGGATTTTAAGGTTTCTGCCGGGCCTGCCTGGCGTGAAAAGGTGGACGACCTGGCTGACCACCGCAGAGGCAAAGGCGGGGGGCGCGGAAAGGTTCGTCAGGGGCGAGGTGGCCCTGAGCAGGTGACGGAGGTCATCCCTTTCCTTTTGTACGGAGACAAGTTCCCGGAAGTTTCTTAAGGCCGTGATGAGGGCGCTGCGGAGTTTCTGGGAAGTGAGATCGGATTTTTCCTTGTAATCATTGATGGCATAGTGGCTGATCACATGACTTTCCGGGGCCTTTCCCGGCTGGCCGGTTCGCAGAATGATGCGCGTGTTCTTGTTTCCCAGCTCTTCCCGGATGCAGTTCGCAGCGATAAGTCCTGCGATATCGCTTTCCATGACAACATCGAGGATCAGAACAGCGGTTTGCGGATTTCTCTTAAGAAATTCAGAAGCTTCATGGCCTGAGTAAACGCTGTGGATGCGAATGGGCCGGTCTTCAAAGGTGAGTCCGGCCAGGACCATGCGCGTGGTCCGGTGTACCTCTGCATCGTCGTCAGCCACGAGGATTTCCCAGGGCAGGGAATTCCAGGAACCGCTGTCAGCGGTTTGGGAGGGGGCTTCGGGGGCAAAGGATAAAGGCATGTTCACAGGATCGTCTGGAAAGTCTTGACGCATCTTGCCTCGTGTGTCTTTTTTAAAAGTACGCTACAGTGGATAGCGATGCGGATGGCTTTTTGGCCTGAAAACCTGAAAAGAGATCTGATGACATGGGCAAAAAAAGAATTTGCATTCATTCATGAGGATACCAAGCTAGTTTTTTTGAGGGAAATTGTCAAACTGAAAAAAGGTCAGGGGCGGGTTGCGGCGCTGCATACGCTGCGTCTGGAATACACTTTCGGGTACCACAAGAGCGAAGGAGGGGGAATGCGGATTCTTCTGTTCACAGGTAAGGGAGGGGCGGGCAAAACAACCACCGCTGCGGCGACAGCCCTGAAAGCAGCGCGGACCGGGAAAAAAACCCTTGTGATGTCTACGGATCCGGCCCATTCCCTGGGCGATGTATTGGGTCTGACCCTGGGGCCGGAGCCGGTGGAGGTGGAGGCCAACCTTTTTGCCCAGGAGCTGGATATTTATTATTCCATGCGTAAACACTGGGGTTCCCTGCGCAGGCTCATGCTGGATGTTTTCCGGTGGCAGGGGGTGGATCGCAAGATCGCCGAAGAGCTTGCCGCCATTCCCGGCATGGAGGAGGGCTCTGCTTTTTTGTGGATTGAAGAATACGCCAGAGAAAAGCGCTTTGACCTCATTGTCATTGATTCCGCACCCACGGGAGAAACCCTGACCCTCCTCTCCCTGCCCCAGGTGACCCAATGGTGGAGTTCCAAACTGTTTCCCTTGCCCAGAATGGCCCTGAAGGGGATGGGGAAATTCATGGGCCCCGCAGCCCCCATGCTGGCGGGGTTTGAAGAGCTGGACGCGCTTCTGGAAAAGATGGGCCGGGTGCAGAAGCTCCTGGCAGATCCGGAAATCACCAGTACCCGCATCCTTGTGAATCCGGAACGTATGGTCATTGCTGAGGCGCGGAGGGCTTACACCTATCTCCAGCTTTATGGGTACCATGTGGATGCGGTGATCGTGAATCGGATTCTTCCGGAAGGGGAGGCCAAGGGCTTTTTTGCCGCCTATCTGGAGTCTCAGGCCCGTTATATCACGGAAATTGAAGAAAGCTTTGCGCCGTTGCCCGTATTGCGGATGCCGCATCTGGGAGAAGAGGTATTTGGGCTTGCCCTTCTGGAAAAGGTGGGGCTGCTGCTCTATGGAGAAAGCACGGGAGATGCCTTTTTGTCCATGGAAAGGCCTTTGCGGATTGTGGAGGCCGACGGTGGGTATGTGCTGAGTCTCCGGCTGCCCTTCCTGGAAGAAGGGGATGTGAAGGTGAATCGTTCCGGTGATACCCTGACCCTGCACGCGGGGTCCAGGCGTCGCCATCTGTTTCTTCCTCGCTTCCTTGCCTTTTACACAATCCGGGAAACGTTGCACCATCCGCCGGAGTTGCGGATTTTTTTTGAAAAGCGTCCGGGATAGGGCATTTTCCGGGCAGGTCAGGCCCTTACGCCTTGTCCGATGCAGGCTCAGGCAAAAAAGGCCATGCTTTTTTTGCCTGAGATCCGGAAAAGGCTTTGGTGGAAGCGTGTGGCTTTCTGTATCTTTCTCAGTGGGGCCAGATTTCAATGGTGCCGGAAAAATCCATGTCAGCCCCGCTGAGGATGAGGCTGCCAAAGCTTTTGCCTTCTCCGGGCGCAGGGCCGATGCGTATGGCTCCGATGCGGGCTTCCTCCAGAATGATGCGGACGTGGGTGGCCTGGATGCGGATTTTTGAGACACTGGGGCCATCGGGGTTCAGGAGGCTGGGGCCGTAGATGGCGCTGCTGGAGACGATACCGTTGTCCGGTGTGAAAAAGCGCATTCTGTAATACACATCGCAGATGCTGGCATACATGCTTTTGGGCTCGCTCCCTCCATAATAGAAGGTATCCCAGGAAACTTCCTGGGTGAGATCAAACTGCATGTGGATAGTGGCGTTTCCGGAAAAGGCTTCGGTACGCGTGCGGATGTAACCTGTGGCGTCCTGCATGAGATCCTGGAAAATTTCCTCAAGGGAGGGCTGCCAGTGGAGGGTTTCAGGACTGGCCTGGGCTGTGATCCGGCTGAGCTCTTCGTCGGCAAGGCGTCTGTGATCCATGGCCTGGGCAGGGCAAGCGAGGGTAAGGACAATGAGGGGGGTGGTGAAAAGGAAGCGAAGTCCTTTCATGGCAAAGCCCTCCTGGGTATGGAGATGGAAAAAGGGATGGATGTGAAAATATTTTTCTGAGTAAACCGTGTTTTTTGTCAAATGTCAAATCAAGGCCCGTATTTCGGGTCTTTTTTATTGCAAGCCCTGGATCTGGGTGTTATGGAAGATTGGTTCAACCAATTTGGGCGATATGTCCAGGATGAAAGCCCAGGTGGAAAAAAGCAAACAAGGGAGGCCGGATGGGGGCGTATGCCTATGAACGGGTGCTGATGCATATCCGTGAAATGATGGAAAAGGGCGAGATTCTGGAAGGAGGACGCCTGCCTCCGGAAAGGCAGATGGCGGAAAGATTCGGGGTTTCGAGGCATGCGGTGCGTCAGGCCCTCCAATCCCTCGGGGAAAGGGGACTGGTGCAGCGGCGCCAGGGCTCAGGCAGTACCCTGATGGTGGGATCCTCGGACATTCTTGCAAGGGAAATGGCCCGCCTTCTCGCAGGGGAAGGCTCCCGTCTGGACGCTCTCTTTGAGTTCCGCCTGCTGCTGGAGCCGGAAATTGCAGCCCTTGCCGCTGCCCGCGTAAAAAAGGAAGACCTGCTGCGGCTGGAGGCGCTGGTGCGCACCCAGGAGAAAGGCGGGGATGGGGGAGACCTGGACGCGCGTTTCCACCAATGCCTCGCTGAAGCCACGGGAAATGGGGTGGTGTGTGAGGTGATGGCCTCCCTTGCGGGTCTTTTCAACGAAAGTCGCAGTCGGGCCTGGATGCATCCGCGTCGTATGAAGCGATCCCTTGAGGGGCACAAAAACATTCTGGATGCGTTGAAGGCAGGGGATGGGCAGGCCGCCCGTCGGGCCATGGCGGCGCATCTGGAGGGGGTGAGGGAAAGCCTTGTGTATGGGGAAGGGGCGCAGGAATAGAGTGGGGTCTTTCATGGCGACCTGTGGCAGCAAAAGCGGCGGGGATCCGGGGAAACCTGAGCCTGGGCAGAATGAATGGGCTCAGAAAGTCCGGGTACAACCAGTGGCCAGTGATATTTCTTTTTGTCTGGCGGATTGTGGGGGACCGGGCTTTTGTGAGGCCATTGAGCAAGATTTTTAACGGGGTTTTTCAGGAGAAAGAAATGATTGAAACCTGGCTTATTTACTTGTTGATGGGCGGTGTTGCAGGCGTTCTGGCCGGCCTTCTGGGCATAGGCGGCGGTCTTGTGGTGGTGCCCATGCTGGTCTTTGTCTTTCCGGGGCAGGGGGTGGATGGGTCCATTCAGATGCAGATGGCCTTGGGAACTTCCATGGCGACCATCATGTTCACGGCCATCTCCAGTCTCAAGGCTCACCATGCCCGCGGAGCGGTGCGTTGGGATGTGGTGCGACGCATCGCACCTGGAATTGTGCTGGGAACCTTTCTGGGGGCTATGCTTGTATCCCGCATGCCCACATCCTGGCTGAAAGGCATCTTTGTTATCTTTTTGTACTATGTATCCTTGCAGATGCTGCTGAACAAAAAACCCAAACCCAACCGCACCCTTCCCGGTCCTGCGGGGATGTTTGGTGTGGGTTGCGGCATTGGGGGAATGTCCAGCCTTGTGGGCATTGGCGGGGGGACTCTTTCCGTTCCCTTTATGACCTGGTGCAACCTGCCTTTTCATACGGTGATCGGTACTTCCGCTGCCATCGGTCTTCCCATCGCGGTGGCGGGAACCGCAGGCTATATCACAGGGGGCTGGGGCCATGGGCTTCTGCCCCCGCTTTCCCTGGGATTTGTCTATCTTCCCGCCTTTTTGGGTATTGTGGCGGCCAGCGTGCTGACAGCGCCCCTGGGAGCCAAGCTGGCCCATAGTCTCCCTGTGGACCGACTGAAGCGGGTTTTTGCTTTTCTTCTGATGATTGTGGCAACGCGGATGCTCATGGGGATCCTCTGATATTCTGGCTTAAGTTTTCAAGGCTCTGCGCCGCACCGGGTTTCAGTGCGGCCAAAGCCGCAAAGTGGTGGGAAGGATAAGGTGCGGGAATTTTACCGGAGGGGCGAGGGGGGGCGAAAGCCCCCTGCTTGTTTTCATGGAGGATTTTTCATGCGGGGATGTGGAGGCCATCCTGGAAGCGCAGGGCAATGTTGCGGAAGGTTTCGGCTTCACGGCTGAAAGCAAGGAGTACGTCCGGATCAAAGTGGGCGGGGAGGGTGCGGTTATCTCCTGAGATGATGATGTTCACGGCTTTTTCGTGGGAGAAAGCCTCCTTGTAACTACGCCTGGAAATAAGGGCGTCATACACATCCGCAATGGCCATAAGGCGGCCGGAAACGGGAATTTCATCGCCCTTAAGCCCTCTGGGGTATCCGCTGCCATCCCAGCGTTCGTGGTGGGTATAGGCAATTTCAGCGGCCACGCTGAGAAAGGAACTCTGGCCGAGAAGGCCCATTTCCGCACGGCGCAGGGCTTCATGGCCGTACAGGGTGTGGCGTTTCATTTCCTCGAACTCTTCCTTTGTGAGGGGGCCTTCCTTCAGAAGGATGCGATCGGGAACGCCTACCTTGCCAATGTCATGGAGAGGAGCGGATTTAAAGAGCATTTCAATGTAATGGCTGTTGTCGAGTACGGCTCGGAAGCGGGGATGGTGGCGCAGGTGACGGGCCAGAGTCCGCACATAGTGCTGGGATCTTCGGATGTGTTCGCCGGTTTCCATGTCCCGGGTTTCGGCCAGGGAGGCCATGCACTGGATGGTGACATCCTGGGTGCGCTCCAGCTCCTGGGTGCGTTCCCGAACCCGGTCTTCCAGGGTGGCGTTCTGTACAGCCAGGGCTTCCTGGGCCAGCTTCAGGGCCAGATGGTTGCGTACCCGCATGCGGACAATGGGCGGGCTGAAGGGTTTGGTGATGTAGTCCACAGCGCCAAGGGCCAGCCCCTTGTGCTCATCTAGGGCCTCGTTCATGGCTGTGACAAAGATGATGGGAATGTTGCGGGTGCGGGAATCCTGCTTGAGGCGGCGGCAGACCTCAAAGCCGTCCATACCGGGCATCATGATGTCCAGAAGAATCAGATCCGGTGGGTTGGCCTTGGCATGTTCCAGGGCCGTAGGTCCGTCAATGGCCACCATGATTTCATATTCCGTCCCCAGGGTGTCGAGAAGCAGATCAATATTGGTTTCCGTATCATCCACGACCATGAGGGTACAGTCTTGGGGTTCACGCACCATGGCGTCCCTCCAGGTTCCGGATCTGCTCCTGAATACGTTTCAGGGCGTCCTTGAGTTGATAGGAGCGGATCTGCTGAAGAATGTGGGAAACCTCCGTATCCAGGGGAGGGGGCCAGGTTTTCGCCTCAAGCTCTGCCATGATGGGCGCACAGCGTTTGGGTTTCAGATTGGCCACTTCGGGTTGGAGGCGGTAAAGCAGGCTCAGCAGATCGGCGGGTGTGCCGCCAGGGAGATCCCGGACCTGGGACTGGGGAAGGCAGAGTCCCTGCATGGCTTCCAGGGTGGTGTCCATGGCCTTTTTGAAATCCTGCCATGCGGCAAGAAGTCGATCCTTTTCCGTGGGCCTGCGGAGCAGGGCATCCAAGTGACTTGCGGTTTCGAAGATGGCGTTCATGGCAAGATTACCGGATACGCCCTTGATGGTATGGATTTCCAGTCTGGCCTCCTGCAGATTGTCTTTGTCCATGGATCTGCGGATGCGATCCGCTGCCTGACCGTATTCTTCACGGAATTTGATGAGAAGCTCAAGGTAAAGCTCCGCATTGTCTCCGGCCCGGGTAAGTCCGGATACGGTATCGATGCCGGGAAGATCCGGAAGGGAGAGGGTGTTTTCACAGGCGGTGGCGGGCCTGCCTTCCTGTTTGTGTTCATGAAAGGCCTGGGGCAGCCAGCGTACAAGGGTGGCAAAGAGCAGGGCCGGATTCACGGGTTTGGGGACATGGTCATTCATGCCCGCAAGGATGGCTGTCTCCCTGTCTCCCACCATGGCATTGGCCGTCATGGCGATGATGGGCAGATTTTCCCTGCCAGCGGTATTGCGGATCTGACGCGTGGCTTCATAGCCATCCATTTCCGGCATCTGGACATCCATAAGGATAAGGTCAAAGTGATATTCCAGTACCTTGTGCAGGGCTTCTCTTCCGTTGATCGCCGTTGTGACCCGGGCGCCCGCGCTGGTGAGAAGTTCTCTGGCCAGCTGGCGGTTAAGCTCGTTGTCTTCCGCAAGGAGAATGTGCACACCGTCAAGTCTTGGGGTTTCCTTTTCCGTGGCGAGGGTTTCCTCCTGATCAGAAAGGCTCTGGTGAGGAACGCAGAGGGCTTCCAGCGTACTATCCATGAGGTCTGAAATCGTAAAGGGCTTGAAAAGCACGCCATCGAGAAATTCCCTTTCCCTTTCCCGCAGATCCTTTCCAAAGGCTGTGACCAGAAGAATTTTCGGTTGGGGACTGATACGGCTTTCCCGGATTTTACGGGCGAGATCAATGCCATCCATGCCCGGTAGCTTCCAGTCAAGAAAAACAAGATCGCAGGACGCTCCCCTGGAAAGGTGGGCGAGGGCTTCTTCTGCGGAAGGGAAGGCCTCGGGTTTCATGGACAGGGTTTGGGTATATTCCGTGAGAACCTGACGACTGGCGGCATTGTCTTCCACCACAAGAACTCTGAGATCCCGGAGCATGGCGGGCGGAGTTTTTTCCTCAAGCAGGGTTTCTTCCTCCGAAGTCCTTAACCATACATCAAAGAAAAAGGTGCTGCCTTTCCCCAGGCTGCTTTCCACCTCAATGCGTCCGCCCATGATTTCCACAAGACGCTGGGAAATGCTGAGGCCAAGACCCGATCCCCCATATTTCCGGGTTGTGGAGGCGTCCACCTGGCTGAAGGGTCGGAAAAGGCCGGCCAGCTGTTCGGGACCCATGCCAATGCCCGTATCGCTGACGGAAAAGAGGACGCGGGTGCGTCCATCCTTCTGCTCGCCTGGCCGGATGGAAAGGGTGATCTGGCCTTTTTCCGTGAACTTCACCGCATTGCTGACAAGATTGAGCAGGACCTGGCCCAGACGTAAGGGATCGCCCATGCACACGGCGGGTGTTGCAGGATCTGTGATGAAGATCAGCTCCAGGCCCTTTTCATGGGCTTTGAGGGCCGTCTGATGGGAAAGGCGGGTGAGGATGTCATCCATGCGGAAGGCCACCTCCTCCATCTCCATGTGACCGGCCTCGATCTTGGAAAAATCCAGAATGTCGTTGATGATGCGCAGAAGGGAATCCGTGGCGGCCTGGATTTTTTCAAGGTAATCCTTCTGCTTGGGAGAAAGGGGGGTTTTCAGGGCCAGATAGGTCATGCCCATGATGCCGTTCATGGGGGTTCGGATTTCATGGCTCATGTTGGCAAGAAAACGGCTTTTGGCTTCTGTGGCCGCATCTGCGGCATCCTTTGCGATGGCCAGTTCCCGGTTCTTGGCTTCGAGTTCCCGGGCGAAGGCGTTGAGGGCCTCGGCGTTGTTTTCCGCCTTTTCTTTGGCGCGTTGCAGTTTTTCGTTGGCTTCCTGGAGGGCTGCGGTGCGTTCCATGACCCGTGTTTCCAGAAGACGGTTGGCGCTTTTCAGGGCGGCTTCGGCCTCCTTGCGCTCGGAGATGTCTTCGAGCATGCCTTCCACAAAAGGCAGCCCGGTTTCAGGATTGTTTTCAATGCGGGCCTGGATGGAGCCCCAGATCTGCCTGCCGTCCTTACGGCGGAGGCGGGTTTCAAAATTCTGAACAATGCGGTTTTTTTCAAGGCGTTGGCGGATGGTGATGGGGACATCGGGGTCCACGAAGAGTTCAGCCTCGAAATTATCCACAAGGGACATCATTTCCGCAATGCTCCGATAACCGAAGATCCGGGCCATGGAGGGGTTGATGTTCAGGATTCTGCCTGAAAGGGTGATCTGAAAAATCCCTTCCAGGGCATTTTCAAAAATACCCCGGTATTTTTTTTCCGATATGAGAAGGGCCGTTTCCGCCTGCCTGCGTTCCCGGATTTCTTCCTTGAGCTGATTGGTGTGGGCAGCAATGCGCGTGGCCATCATATTGATTTCCGTGATGATGGCGTTGATATCCTCCTGGGGTACGGGCCTGATGGCGCTGTCATAATTGCCTGCGGCAATGGACTGGATGTTGTGCAGGAGGGTATCCAGAGGCCCCTGGAGCAAGGAGGCCATGAGCAGTCGGATGACCAGCACCACAAGGCCTGTGGAGAGCAGGACCATGAGGCAGACCATGCGGACGAGGGTATTTTGCATGGCGCGGATGCTGTCTCTGGAAAACCAGGCTTCGATGGAGCCGATGGTGATGGGGCTGCCGTCTTCCCGGACGTATTCCATGTTGCGGACTTCCCGGAAGACATGGGAGGCCTCCGGAGGGGGAAGGTGGGTGAAGATAATGGTGTCCGGGCTGAAAATCACCCGAAGGCCCACCAGATGTTCCGTGTGAAGATAGGCCATGGCGATGCGGGCGGTGAGATCATTGTCCAGTTGCCAGGCCGGACCTGCCAGTACATGGGCCATTTCATTGCTGAGGATTCTGGCCTGATCCTGGAGTTCGGCATTGAGTCTGTGGGTGAGGTACACATAGTAAACGGTTCCCAGGGTTGCAAAGAGCAGGCTGAGGGCGAGGGCGAGACCAAGGATCAGGTCACGGGATAAGCTGCGTCTGGAGAGTCTGGGAAGGGGCATGGAGTCGGCTCGTGGGGGGGAGGTTAAAAGCGGTCTGTAAACCCTGTTTCCATCAATATAATCAATATAGAGGAATTCATCGGGACTGGCAAACAGGAATCTTGATTTTGAAGGCTTTGGAATGAAGAAAAGGCAGAAAGCATGAAAACACGGAGTATTCCGGAAGATGCCGGTGCAGGATTCATGGGGGAGAAGGCCGTTCGGAGGAGATGTCTGGGGAAGGCTCTCAGTGTTTTTTCATAAGATTGCATGGGTGGGGTTTGGAAGATCTGGACTTGTGCGCGAAAACGCCACATCTGTGGGTTGTTTGGGGAGGTTTCGTCCATGTCTATAAAAAACAGACTGTTATCTCCTGTTTTGGGGTGGGGCGGATGTGGCGGATCCGCCTCTTTTTTTGGAGCTTCCATGGGCCTGGAGAGAGAAAAAGGGACTTCCGGGAGGTCTCTTTTTTTAATTTTGCGTAAAATATCTTTACAAATTAATGCTTTATAAAATTATTTTGTTTTGTTTTTATACCATGGCATCTGCCTTGCAAAAGGGTATGAACGACAAGCAAAAAGCGTTTTGGTGTTTTGGTGTCTCCTTTGGTGGTGCACACCGGCTCCCTTCCTCCTGAGGTGGGTCGGTGTGCATAGCAAATAAAGGCGTTTTCCGCCTTCATTATAGACGCAGGGCAAAGATGTGCCGGAAGATGGGGCATGATCCGGCCAAATACCAACACAGAGCATTGTTTCATTCTGAAGGATGAACGGTGGTCTCAAAAAAAACGGGGAGTTGAATCATGAGAGAAGCGGTCATTGTCAGTGCCTGCCGTACACCGCTGGGGGCCTTTAACGGAGGATTGACAGCTCTGGGTGCTGTGGATCTTGGAGCCATTGTTATTCGTGAGGCTGTAAAGCGTGCGGGTATTGCGGACAAGGAAGTGAACGAAGTGATCATGGGCCAGGTGCTTCCCTGCGGCTGTGGGCAGAACCCGGCCAAGCAGGCTGCGGTGCGTGCGGGTATGCCCTGGGAAGTGGAAGCCCTGACCATCAACAAGGTCTGCGGATCAGCCCTGAAGGCCGTGATGCTGGCGGCCCAGGCTGTTGTGGCAGGGGACGCGGATGTGGTCATCGCAGGCGGCATGGAAAGCATGAGCAATGCGCCCTATTTTCTGGAAAAAGCCCGTTTTGGCCTGCGCATGGGCCATGGAGAGATCCGGGATGTGATGATCCACGATGGTCTCTGGGACCATGTGAACAATTTCCATATGGGCATGAGCAACGAGATCTGTTCGGAAAAATGGGGCGTTACCCGTGAAGACCAGGATCGTTACGCAGCAGAATCCTACCGCCGGGCCAATGAATCCAAAAACTCAGGCCGCTTTAAAGAAGAAATTGTTCCCGTTGAGATCAAGACCCGCAAAGGGGTAACGGTTTTTGCAGAAGATGAATCCGTGAAGGAAACACCCTATGAGATGCTGGCCGCCATGCCTGGTGCCTTTAAAAAGGGCGGGGTGGGGACTGCGGGCAATGCTTCCATCATCGCGGATGGCGCAGCCGCCGTATGTGTCATGAGTCGGGAAAAGGCCGAAGCTCTGGGGTGTGAAATCATGGCCACCATCGGCGCCCAGGCTTCCTACGGCATTGAGATGCAGTATGTACTCATGGCACCGGTCTGGTCCATTCCCAAGTGCTGCGCCAAGGAAGGCATTGCCATGGACGCCATTGATCTGTTTGAGATCAATGAGGCTTTCAGCGGCACCTCCTTTGCCATCAATCGGGAACTGAAACTGGATCCCGCCAAGGTCAACGTGAATGGCGGCAGTGTTGCCATCGGCCATCCCATTGGTGGCTCCGGCGCGAGAATTCTCACAACCCTTCTTTATGAGATGAAGCGGCGCAATGCCAAAACCGGTCTTGCTTCCCTGTGCCTTGGCGGGGGCGAAGCCGTATCCATGATTGTAAAACGCTAAGATGAGGAGGGCCATGGCCAGGGGGCCATGGCCATATAGAGAAAAGTGCTCTTTGGAAAATCCGTTTTTTTATCCGGCGAGAAGGGTGGGATTTTATGGGAAATGAAGATTTTCCGGAGGACATGCCCAAGACTTTCGGATGGAAGAACGGATTTTGATTCAAGGGACCATGAAAGGAGATTTGGGAATGGAAATCAAAACCTTTGGGGTGATCGGTGCAGGACAGATGGGAGGCGGTATTGCCCAGGTGGCTGCTGCCAGCGGGCTGGATGTCATTCTGATGGACATCAATGACGCTGCGCTGGAAAAGGGCATGGCCCTGATTGCCAAGAATCTTTCCCGTAATGTGGAAAAGGGAAAAATGGCTGCTGCGGAAAAGGATGCGATCCTCGGACGCTTCAAGACCGTTACCAGCCTTGAAGGCCTTAGCCCCTGTGATTATGTGGTGGAAGCCGCCACGGAAAATGAGAACCTCAAATTCAAGATTTTTGAAGATCTGGATCGCATCTGCAGACCCGGTGTCATCCTTGGCACCAACACCTCTTCCATTCCCATCGGTCGTATTGCCGCAAGAACCAAGCGTCCTGAAAAGGTCATTGGCATGCACTTTATGAATCCTGTGCCTGTCATGAAGCTTGTTGAGATTATCCGGGGCATCGCAACGGATACGGAAACCTTTAAAATCACCTGGGATATGTGCGTCAAGTTCGGCAAAACTCCGGCAGAAGCCAATGACTTCCCCGGCTTCATTGCCAACCGCATTCTCATGCCCATGATCAATGAGGCGGTTTTTGCCCTGTATCAGAGCGTGGGCCGTAAAGAAGACATTGATACGGTCATGAAGCTTGGCATGAATCATCCCATGGGACCTCTGGAGCTTGCCGACCTCATTGGCCTGGATACCTGCCTTGCCATCATGGAAACGCTCTACGATGGTTTCAAGGATTCCAAATACAGACCCTGCCCCCTGCTGCGAAAATACGTGGAAGCGGGTTGGCTGGGACGTAAAACCGGTCGGGGATTCTACGAGTACAAATAGCGTATACGGGTGAGTGTGGCGCCGTCCTGCGGGAGGGCGCCTGAAATACGGCTTTCAAATGAACGGGGGCAGTCATGGCGTTTGAAATCAGTAAAGAGCAGAAAATGATTCAGAAAATGGCCAAGGAGTTCGGTCGCAAGGAATTGGCGGAAGCCGCCATGGAACGGGACCATACCGGGGAATATCCCAAGGAGATCCTCAAGAAAATGGGTGAGCTGGGTCTTCTGGGGATGCTGGTTCCGGAAGCCTATGGCGGCGAAAACATGGGGACTGTGGCCTACTCCCTGGCTCTGACGGAGATCGCGTACTACGATGCATCCGTGGCCGTTATCATGAGTGTACACAACTCCATCGGATGCGGCAGTCTTGTGCGCTTTGGCAATGAGGCTCAGAAGGAGAAGTATCTGCGCCCCATGGCCAAGGGCGAAATCATTGCAAGCTTTGCCCTTTCCGAACCCGAAGCAGGCAGCGACCCTGCGGGCATGACGGCCACAGCGGAAAAAGACGGGGACTTTTATGTGCTGAACGGCACCAAGCGCTGGATCACAGGCGGCGCCACATCGGGTGTTTTCATTATCCTTGCCAAGACCGATCCCGCCGCAGGCCACAAGGGCATTTCCGCATTCCTCATTGAGCCGGGCATTCCGGGTTTCATCGTGGGCCGCAAGGAAGACAAGATGGGGCTCAAGGGTTCGGATACCACGGACCTGATCTTTGACAACTGCCGCGTTCCCGCCAGCTGCCTTCTTGGCAAGGAAGGCGAAGGCTTCATCGTTGCCATGAGCGGTCTTGATGATGGACGCATCGGCATCGGATCCCAGAGCCTTGGCGTTGGCATGCGGGCTTTGGACCTGGCCGTGGATTACGCCAAACAGCGCCACCAGTTCGGAAAACCCATTGCGGCCAACCAGGGCCTGCGCTGGATGATCGCGGATATGGCCACGGAAGTGGAGGCGGCGCGTCTTCTGGTGCTGAACGCCGCAGCCATGAAGGACCGGGGCGAAAAATGCTCCAAGGAAGCATCCATGGCCAAGATGTATGCCTCTGAAATGGCCAACCATGTGGCGGCCCAGAGTCTGCAGATCCATGGCGGATACGGATATACCAAGGAATTTGAAATTGAGCGCCTGTACCGGGATGCCAGGGTATTCACCATTTATGAGGGCACCACCCAGGTTCAGAAGATCGTTATCAGCGGTGAGGTCATTGGCGATAAGAAGCGCAAGAAGAAGTAGGGGGCATGACGGACGCCCGACAGGCGTCCGTTTTTTTCACGCAGGCGGGTGAACATTGTTCTTATCTGCAGCCTGCGTAACCGGCGCAAGGACGGGGATTTGCCTTGCGCCATGATGTCAGCCGGTTTTCTTTAAGGAGGAGAAATGGCAAAACCCAAGAAAATGACACTACAGGAGGCTGTCGCGCAGATTCCCGACGGCGCCATGCTGACTTTCAGCGGTTTTACCATCTGGCGGCGTCCCATGGCCGCTGTGTATGAACTCATCCGGCAGGGAAAAAAAGACCTGCACCTTGTGGAAGTGAACGGTGGCACCCATTCCGACCTGCTCATCGGAGCCGGTTGTGTGAAAATCTGGGAGAGTTGCTGGATCGGCCATGAACTTTTCGGCAAAATTGGCGCCAACCTGGCGCGCAGGGCCGAAGCAGGCCAGGTGATCATTGAGGATTACAGCCATGTCCAGATCCTTTACCGCATGGCCGCAGGCTCCATGGGTCTTCCTTACCTGCCCACCTTCGCCAGTATGGGCACGGACATGCTCAACCCCGCCTATGACAACCTCAAGACCGCAGGCTTGAGGGACGGCAGCAACCCCAAGATTCCCAAGAAAAAATACGAGATCGTTTCAGACCCCTTCTATGGTGGAGAGCTCCTGCACATCCCCGCAGCCAATCCGGACTGGTGCATCGCCCATGTGCAGATGGTGGGTGAAGAGGGCACGGTGCGGGTGGATGGTCAGCTGTATTCGGATTCAGAAGCCATCAAGGCCTCGGATAATGTCATCATTGTCGCAGAGCAGGTGGTGAGTGAAGAGTTTATCCGCAGAGAACCCACCCGTAACCTGGTGGCAGCCCATCAGGTATCCTGCATCGTTCATCAACCCTGGGGCGCGCATCCCACGGGATGTTTCGGATGCTATGAAACCGACGGTGCTTTTATCCAGAATTTCTTCAAGAGTACCCGTTCCCAGGAAGGCCTTGACGCCTGGGTGAAGGAGTGGATCCACGATCTGCCGAATTTTGACGCGTATCTTGAAAAACTCGGCATCACCCGTCTGGAGAAGCTGCGGGCGAACCCAGCATTCGGCTATTCCACCACAGTAAAGAGGGGGACACGCGCATGAATCGGGATACTACCCTTGCCAAAGTAGGCGAATTCAAGCCCATTGACCTCCTGGCTGTTGCGGCGGCCAGGGAAGTGACGGACGGAGATGTGGTTTTTGCGGGTACAGGTCTGCCCATGCTGGCCATCGGTCTTGCCCAGCTGACCACAGCGCCTTCTGCAGTATGTATCTATGAAGCAGGCAGCGTGGACGGCCGTCCCGTGTCCCTGCCCACCTCCGTAGGCGATGCCCGTTGTATCTATCAGGCTTCCGTGGCCTCCGGACTTTTTGACGTATTCAACCAGCTTCAGCGTGGCAAGGTGGACCTGGCCTTCCTCGGCGGTGCGGAAGTGGATCGCTATGGGAACGTGAACACCACGGGTATGGGCAAGTACGGCATCGTTCCTGAAAAACGCCTGACCGGCTCTGGCGGTAACTCGGATATCAACGGTCTTGCCAAGAAAACCGTATTCATCATGGTTCAGGAAAAAAGACGCTTCAGAGAGAAGGTGGATTTTGTGACCTCTCCGGGCTGGCGCGTTCCCAAGTGGCCTTCGGGTGAAATGGTACACAAGAAAGAAGTGTACAACAGGGCTTTCCGGGGTGGGCCTGAGGCGGTGATTTCCAACATGGCTGTGTTCCGTTTTGACGAAAACGGTGAAATGTACCTTGACACCTATCATCCTGGTTTTTCTCCGGAACTGGTGAAGGAAAACTGCAGTTTTGATCTCAATATCAGCCGGGTACGCGGTGAAACCAAGCCTCCGACCTTAGGCGAACTGGATCTTCTTTACAACACGATCGACCCGGAAGGCATTTTCCTTCCGTAATCGGTGTGCCGGTGCCCCCCCGCACCGGTTTTCTCCCCCCCAGCCGGGATCCCTCCCGCAAGGGATCCCGGTTTTTCCCACCCCAGTTTTTCCCTGGGGGGATCGGAGGCCACGATGCACGAGGATTTGTTTTCCACACCGCGATGCTGGCAGAGTTTTTGGGTTCGGGACACAGCCCTTTTATTTCGGCTGGCCTCTCCCCTGGGACGTTTTTGCCGTCTTGGAGTGGTGGTTGTCTGGAGTTTTGGGAAAAATCCTCCGTCCCTTCCGGATACCTTTGGTCTGGTGAGGGATCCCGAAGCTGTGGCCTCCATTCTTTCTTTGCCTGTGGGAGCCAGGGTGCTGGGATTTATCCCGATTTCCCAGGCGGAAGCTGCGGATGGGTTCACGGAAAGGATGGCCACATGAGCGATGTCCGGGTGTCCTCCATCCCGGTATCCGGGGGAAAACAGATTCTGTGCATCCGCATTGAAGCCCAGGAGCGCCTCAATGCCCTGCGCCATGAAACCACCGCAGCCATTGGTGATGCCGTGCGCAGGGGCGACAAGGACCAGGATGTGGTGCTGATCTGGCTGGAAGGGGCTGGGGAACGCAGTTTTTGTGCAGGCGGGGATGTGCGTTCCCTCTCTTATGAATATCTCAGCGGCAATAAGGAAAAGGCTTTGTCCTTTTTCACAACGGAGTATCGGACGGATTATGCCATCCATATGGCCAAAACGCCTGTTCTGGGGTTCGCCCATGGCATTGTGATGGGCGGTGGCGTGGGGATACTGGCCGGATGTCGGCATAAGGTGCTGACCAGTGGGGCCACACTGGCCATGCCGGAGGTTTCCATTGGCCTTTTCCCCGATGTGGGAGCCACCTGGTTTTTAAACCGCATGCCCAGGGGCTGTGGGCGTCTTCTGGGGCTTGCGGGGTTCCGTATGGATGCTGCGGATGCCTGCTTTGTGGGACTGGGCGACCGGGTGGTGCGGGAAGAGGACAGGGAAGCCATCTTTGAAACCCTCTGCGGCCTGGATTGGAGCGGCCATCCGGAGCGGGACGCCCAGGCCGTGGACGCCGTTCTGGCCCACTTCGCCCTTCCCCTGGAAGCGGGGTTTCTGGCCAAAAAACCTGAGTGTCTGAGAAGTTTTGCCTTAGCACCGGATCCCGCAGCCTTTGGTGAGGCCCTGGAGGCTGCGGGAAGGCGGGAGCCGCATCTGGCAAAGGCGGCAAAAACCTTTGCGGATGCGAGTCCCTTCAGCATCCATCTTACCTGGAGACAGCTCAACGCAGGCCGACACCTGTCGCTGAAGCAGGCCTTCTGTCTGGAGCTGATTCTGGCGGCTCGATCCCTGGAACAAAAGGATTTCCATGAGGGCGTGCGGGCCCTCCTGGTGGAGAAGGATAACAGGCCACACTGGCAGGACGCCCATCTGGGAGCCGTGGATTCAGAGGTGATCCGCGGTTGTTTCATCCCCCCCTGGCCCGTGTTGCACCCCCTGAAGGATTTACCGGATCCTGCCCTGGCAGCCGGTTGGTCATAACTCCCAAAATCAAAAAAGGAATGGTCATGGAATTTAAGCATCTGATTTACGAGAAGGAAGAGGGGATCGCCCGCATCACCCTGAACCGGCCCAAGGCTCTGAACGCCCTGAACGCCGAACTCATCGCCGAACTTGACGGCCTGCTGGACACCTTGGCCAAGGACGGGGCGGTGCGCATGGTCCTGCTGACGGGTGCGGGAGACAAAGCCTTTGTGGCAGGTGCGGACATTTCTGAATTGGCCCATATGGATTCCTTTTCAGCACGGATTTTTGCAGAAGCGGGTCAGGGCATGATGGCAAAAATTGCCAACCTTCCCATGCCTGTGATGGCAGTGGTCAATGGTTTTGCCCTGGGCGGAGGCTGCGAGCTGGCTCTGGCCTGTGATTTTATTTACGCATCGGACAAGGCCCAGTTCGGCCTTCCCGAAGAAACCCTGGGCCTCATTCCCGGTTTCGGCGGTACCCAGCGGCTTGCTCGACGGGTGGGTGCGGCCATGGCCATGGAACTGATTTTCACAGCAAAACGTATCGGTGCGGAAGAGGCTCGCCAACTGGGGCTGGTGAACCGGGTCTTTCCCGCAGAGGAACTCATGGATGCCGCCATGAAAACGGCCAAAACCATTGCTTCCATGGGCCCTGCAGCCATTGCACTGGCCAAGATATCCGTACACAGGGGCGTGGACGTGGATCTGAGCGCTGGCTGCCACATGGAAAAGGAAGCTTTTGGTCTTTGTTTCGCAAGCCCGGATGCCAAAGAAGGCACCGGAGCTTTCCTTGAGAAGCGCAAAGCGGTTTTCAGCACAAGTCGTTAGTTTTTTTAGTTGTTTTATTTTCGGGGGAGAAAGTTTTGCGCAGGGCCCCTGTTTCATGGACGGATATTTGAATCCAAAGGAGAAATACCATGCAGGAAACGACCTTGTTCAATCGCTGGCTGGTGGTGGCGGGTGCCTGTCTCATGCAGGCCATTCTGGGCGCTGTTTATACATGGAGTCTTTTCAATGCCGCATTGGTTGAAAAATTCGGATGGGCGCGGGCGGATGTTGTCTTTACCTTCTCTGTGACCATGGTTTCATTTACCATCGCAGTTCTCGTGGCAGGCAGGGTGCAGGACAAACTTAAGCCGAGAAACGTAGCCATCGTGGGCGGTATCGTGGCGGGCTTTGGGGTGTTCCTTGCCGGTCAGGTGACCTCCATCATGGGGATGTACCTGACCTATGGTTTCATCACAGGTTTTGCCATGGGTGCTGTGTATGTGGTTCCCGTTGCCACCTGCGCCAAATGGTTCCCGGAAAAGCGTGGTTTCATTACCGGCCTTAACCTGGCTTTTGTGGGCGTCGGCGGTATGACCCTTAAGCCGGTTATTGTCTGGTTGATTGGCGGTGTGGGGGTTTCGGAGTCCTTCACTTACCTTGGCATCGCCTATGGCATTCTCATTGTCCTGGGTTCCCTTTTCATGGTGCAGCCCCCTGCGGGTTATGTTCCCAAGGGCTACACTCCACCCCAGGCCGGTGCTGCCCAGACCGGTAAGGTGGTGCAGTCCGCCAAGCAGTATCTGCCCTCTGAAATGGTCAAAACATCCCAGTTTTACGCCCTCCTTGTGATTTACGTCTGCGGGTGTGCCGCAGGTCTCATGGTTATCAGTATTGCCGCCAACATCGGTATGGAGCTTGTGGGCCTGACCCTCGCCCAGGCTGGTAACGCCGTTGTCACCATTTCCATGTTTAACGCCCTGGGCCGTTTCGGGTGGGGTGCCATCTCTGACCGCATCGGCAGGATGCAGTCCCTTGCTGTGATGTGCTGTGGCTTTGCCGTGATCATGCTCTTTATGTCCATGGCCCCCATGAATTACTTCACCTACCTGGTTTCAACCTGTATCGTGGGTTTCTGCTTTGGTGGCTACCTCTCCATCACGCCTTCTGTGGTTACGGACTGGTTCGGCACCAAGAACGTGGGCAACAACTATGGTCTTGTCTTCCTTTCCTACGGTGTGGCAGCCATGTTCGCTCCCCGCTTTGCCGTACAGATCGGCTATACCGCAGCCTTCATGATCGCAGCCGTTCTTTGCGCCATTGGTGCGGTTCTGGCCTTTACCACCCGGCCTCCCCGGCAGGAAGTACCTGCTGCAAAGGCTGTTCAGGGAGCCTGATCCCTTGGCGGAGTCTCAGGCCAGATAAAAAAACGGACATCGCGGTTGTATGAAATCCGGGGGCTGCAAGGCGGGAAAAGAATCCCCCTTGCAGCCCTTTTCATCTTTTATCCTGGCCGAGTCTTTGTTATAACCAATCGTTCATTTAGGTATCGTTTTGTTCAGTCCTGTTCTGCCTGGATTCTGTTTTCAATGAAAGGATTGTATATGAATGCCCTGGGTATCCGGTTCAAGATGGTTTCGGGAATTTCCCTGCTTCTGCTCCTTTTGTGTTTCATGGGAGGTTTTGGATATCAGCAGTTTGTCCGTGTGGTGCATTATGGGGATATCCATAATGGCGCAGGGGAGATTCGCGTGGGCATCCAGGATGCCAGACGTCATGAAAAGGATTATCTGCTTTTTAATGATGAAGCCCATTACCGTGAACTTCTCAATACCCTTGCAAAAATCGAGACCCAGGCCCTTGCTGTTCGGGAGATGGCAGGAGGCCAGGGACGGCTGGGTGGAGGGATTGCGGGGGTGTTGAACAGCGTGGCGGAATATCGCAAGGCTGCGGAAGCTCTGAAAGCGGGCAAGGAGACGAATCGGGCGATCACCACAAGACTGGCAGGGCTTGCCAATGAGATTGAAAAGCTCGCTGAAGAACGGGCCCTTGTGGCCGCAGGGGAGATCGCCCGGGAAGTGGGGCGGGCCGGAGGATCGGAAACGGAAAGGGACGCCATCCGAGGCGTGCGGGACACTGTGGCCATTGCCCATGGCCTTCTTGAGCATTTTCATGCCACAGGGCTCAGCCGGGAAAGGGCTTTTGCGGCTTTGCGGAGCATTCATTTCGGAGAGGGTCTCTATTTTTATGTGCTGGATGACCAGGGCTATTTTGCCATGCATGGGGTGGCCGCCAGTCTGGAGGGACGCCATGCGGATGTGTTCATTGATCCTGTGAGCGGCAATGCCTTTCTTGTGGATCTTCTGCATCAGACACGGGAAAAAGGAGAGGGGCTTGTGCATTACTCCTGGCCGGCTCCGGGTAATGCCGAGGTTCTGGAGAGAAAGATTGCCTATGCGCGGTATTTTGACCCCTGGAAGGTGAGTGTGGGCAGTATCATTCTCATTGATCAGGTGGATGAAAGGGCCGAAGCCTTTCAAAAGCTTGTGGCGGGGGGGCTCGGACGCTATGGTCAGGCGCGTGAAATGGAGATTCTCACCCTGAAAGCCCGGATGGCAGCCATGTATTATTACTACATGAATATGGGAGACGGCAGCGCTGTGCGGGAGTTTCTCTCGCAGGTGCGCAATACGCCGGGGGCTGGGCCTGAGATGGCGCGGGTGGTGGATGCCTACCTTGAGGGTTTTGGTCACTGGCAGGCGGCACGGCAGGGAGAGCGGGCCCTTCAGAATGACATCCAGAATGTGGCCAATGCGGGAACAGGGGCTGTGCAGACCGTGGCCCAGCGGGTGAATGGTTTTTATGCGAATGCCATCAATGGCGGAAAAAGGGGACTCGGGATTGCCGTTCTCCTGGGGCTCATTTCTGGTGGATGCATTGCAGCTTTTCTTCTGCGCGCCATTTCCCTGCCCATCCAGGCAACACGGAACATGCTTCAGGACATTGCCGAAGGGGAAGGGGATCTTACCCGACGTCTTGAGGTGCGCACCCAGGATGTTCTGGGACAGATGGCGGTGTGGTTCAACCGGTTTGCGGAACGGATCCGAAGTATGGTTGCGGAAATCGCAGGGCATGCGGGAGGGCTGGGACAGGCAGCGGAGAGTCTTTCCGGACATTCGCAGACCATGCGCAAAGAGGTGGAGCGCAGTCGTTTTCTCGCCAATGGTGTGGAAACCGCTGTGGTGGAAGCCAATGGAGACATGCAGACTGTGGCTGCGGCCATGGAACAGGCTTCCGCCAACCTCGCCATGGTGGCGGCTTCCAGTGAGGAGATGACGGCCACCATTTCAGAGATCGCCATCAATGCCTCCAAGGCGAGGGAAATTTCCGAGAAAGCCGTTGGGCGTGGCGCTCTGGCCGTGGAGCGCATGACCGGCTTGGGGGTGGCGGCTCGGGGGATTGATAAGGTCACCGAAGCCATAGAGGATATTTCAAGCCAGATCAACCTCCTGGCCCTGAACGCCACCATAGAGGCGGCGCGGGCGGGAGAGGCGGGTAAGGGCTTTGCCGTAGTGGCGGGGGAGATCAAGGAGCTGGCCCGGCAGACGGGGGATTCCACGCGGGAGATCAAGGCCAGGATTGAGGAGATTCAGACCAGTACCCAGAGCGCGGAAGGGGAAATCCGGGCTGTGGGCGAAGTGCTTTCAGAGGTGGAGCGCATTGTCAGCACCATTGCCTCCGCAGTGGAGGAGCAGTCCGCTTCCATGCGGGAGATGGCTTCCAATATCTCCCAGGCGGCCCAGGGCATCGGAGGAGTGAATGAGCGGGTCTCGGCCACATCGGAACGGACGGATAAGATTGCAAAAGACATGCGCACCATGGGAGAAGCGGTGCAGTCCATGGACAGGAGCAGTGATAAGGTCCGTGAACAGGCCCAGGCCCTTTCCAGTCTGGCTGCGGATCTGAAAACCATGGTAGGGCGTTTTCGCACTTAGGCCGTTTCCGGGTCTGTCTGTTTTTTTAAAGGAAAAAAGGTCCAGAGCCGGGAAGTCTCGATAAAATTGGACCTTTTTTAAGCATGTTATGCAGGAAAATCGATCAGGGATATCCGCGCATCCCCTCAGCGGGATGTGCGGATATTGCGATTTCAGGGGTATTTTCTTGCATTTTTGTGGTGTCTGGGCTTTTATACCCCTATGTGTAAACCTTGTTTTTTGATATGAATTTCTTTTCAAGAATGGGATGCGGGTTCATACGGCTCAGATAAAGGCTTTTTTATGGGGAGGGGATGGAGTTCAAGATGACAGAACATGCGATGCTGGAGGAAAGGCCTATGGGGGGCGGGAAAAATATCTTCAGTGACAAAACCGCAAAGGGATGGCGCCATGAACTTGGCAGGCTCAACGAGCTGGTGACCCTCTTGCGGCGGTGTAATCATGCGCTTTTCCATGCCAGTGATGAACACTATCTCCTGCGGGAGGTCTGCATGGCCCTGGTGGCCATAGGGGGCTATCGTCTCTGTTGGGTGGGTTATGGGGAGGACAATCCCGGACGCACGATCCGTGTTGTGGCTTCCTGGGGGGATGGGGACGGCTATCTGGAAAGCGTCAAGGTATCCTGGGGAGATACGGGACCGGGGACGGAGTCGCCTACGGCCACAGCCATCCGGACAGGTCGGCCCTATCGGCGACAGCACCTGAACCGCAGAGAGGGCGCGTTCACGGCGCCGTGGCAGGCGGCGGCTCAGGCACGGGGATTCGGATCGGTTCTGAGTCTGCCCCTGGAAGTGGTGGAGGGGCAGCGTCCTATGGGAGGTTTTACCTTTTACGCGGAGGATCCCGAAGGCTTTTCTGATGCGGAGGTGGCCCTTTTATCGGATCTGGCCACGGATGTGGCCAGTGGCATCGCCCATCTGCATGAAAGACTGGAGCGCTCCAGGATTGAAGAAGCCCTGCGCGTGGCCGAAGCCCGCTATTCCGGTGTTCTGGAGAATACGGGCACAGGCACCATTCTCATTGAAAATGATGAATTTATTCGTTTTTGCAATGCCACCTTTGAAAAGATGACAGGGTATACCCGCGAAGAAATTCTTGGTCGGAAAAAATGGTCGGATTTTGTGGTGCCCGAAGACGCCAAGCGCATGGAAAACTACCATGTATGGCGACGTACGGAGCCCGGTCGAGCGCCTTCCGTATACGAATGCCAGATGATAGACCGGGAAGGCCGGGTCAAGGATATTCTCATGAAGGTGGGGATGGTGGAAGGCACCCTCATGAGTGTGGCTTCTTTCATGGATATTACGGAAGCCAAGAGGGCAAGGAATCTTCTGCATGAGCGGGAAGCCCAGTTGACGGCCATCGTAAATCATCTTCCAGGGCCGGTTTTTGTCCGGGACGTGAAGGGGCGCATCCTGTTTGCCAACCGTCGGATGGTGGAACAGACGGGCTACAATCCCGAGGGAGAATACTGTTACAATATTTTTTACCAGCGAAGGGCTCCTTGCGCGGACTGCCCCGTATCCCGGGTTTTTGCGGGTGAGACCGTGAGAAAGGAGGTTTTTTTCCCAAAAGAAGGGCGATGGTATGAGGTGGTCTACGCGCCCATAGCCGCCTTTGACGGTACGGTGGGGCGTATCCAGGCCGTGTTTATGGATATCACGGAGCGTAAATCCGCGGAATCCGCCCTCATGGTCCGGGAAGAAAATCTGCGGGAAGAAAACCGGAGGCTCCGGTCTGCCATCCGGGATCGTGTGTCCTTTGGGGGACTTGTGGGAAAAAGTCAGGTGATGCAGGATGTGTATGAACGTATCCTGAAAGCCGCAGGGGGGAACAGCAGCGTCATCATTTATGGGGAATCCGGAACGGGTAAGGAACTGACCGCCCGCGCTATCCACGATATGAGCGATCGGGTGCGGGGTCCCTTTGTTCCTGTGAACTGCGGAGCCATCAATGAAAATCTGGCGGAAAGTGCTTTTTTTGGTCACAAGAAAGGAGCTTTCACCGGAGCAGATCGAGATCGCCAGGGGTACATGGCAGCGGCCGACGGCGGCACACTCTTTCTCGATGAAATCGGCGAGATTCCTCTGAGCATGCAGATCAAGCTTCTGCGGGCCCTGGATGGAGCGGGGTTCACACCCGTGGGAGGTACGGAGGTGCTGAGGCCGGACATCCGGGTGATCGCGGCCACCAACCGCAATCTCTATGATCTCTTACGGGAAAACCGGATGCGGGAGGATTTTTTCTACAGAATCCACATTGTTCCCATCCGTCTGCCCGCCCTGCGGGATCGCAAGGAAGATCTTCCCCTTCTGATTGATCATTTTTTTAAAAAATATGGTGTGGGAAGGGTGCTGCCCCCTGTTACGGGAAAATTGCTGGAAGCCTTTTCCAGCCACGCCTGGCCGGGCAATGTGCGGGAGCTGCAGAATGCCATTCAGCGCTATCTCTCTTTGGATCGTCTCGATTTTCTCGGAGAACGGGAAGGCGCTCCTGAGGAAGAAAGGGGGGACATGGCGCTGGTCTCCCGCGTGGAGGATTATGAGAAAAAACTCATCGTGGAAGCCCTTCACCGCCACCACTGGCACCGGGAAAACGCCGCAGACAGCCTGGGCATCCATAGAAAGACGCTTTTTACCAAAATGAAAAAATATGGATTGCTCACCGATGGCGCGTGATCAGGGGAGGGCTGTGTACTTCTTCAGGAGGGAGGCTCGCTGAAAGGGAGGGGCTTTCGTAAGGAGTGAGGTGTTGCATACCCCATGGTTCCCCAAGGCCCTGGGTCTTGGGAGTCCTGAGGTCTGGGGCAGCCATGGGGCGCAGAACGACAAATGACGATTTTTGATTCAAAGCATGAAACAAGGTGGAAGCGTCCGTCTTTCTCTTTTTAAGCAATTTCCGGGATTCAGCAGGAAATTCCGGAAAGCGCCCGCTCAATCAGGGCCAGCTGCTGGGGATCCTGGGCCATGACGGCAAAGCCTATGGGATTGCCACGCTCTTTTTTTCCTTCCTCTTTTCCGCTTTCCTGCCGGGCCTTATCCCGGGTTTCCGATGCATACATGGAAATTTTTTCTCCTTTGGTGTAGGTTTCCTGCTTCGCCATGCTCCTTGGTGGGTCTGACCTGACCCCATGGCGACCACTGTCCTCGGGCTTTGCCAGGACAGGCTTTCCCTTTATCCCGTTGCGGGTTTCACATCAAGCCAGGAACAGGGATCAGGAAGGGGGAGCCTTGTTTTTCTTTACCCAACTTTACTTGACCTTCCTCCGGATCTGAAAGAAAGCCTGATTAAGGGTCAACAAGGGTCTTTGCAAGAAAAAATGGATGCCTTATGAAAGATACAGATGGAAAAGCCAGAAAGCCTGGGATGGATGCGCTCTTCCATACCCATGAGGAGATTGTTGACTGTCTCCGGCGTGCGGGGAAAACCCTTGGAGAGAATTTTATCTCTCCCGCCTGCCTTGACCTCATGGCTGGTCGGTTTACGGGCTATGGTCCTGGTGTTTTTCTTTCCTGCGTTTTTACTCCCCAGCGCTCCTTTGCCAATCCCCTGGGTTTTGTGCAGGGAGGAATGCTCATGGCGGCTTTTGATAATGTCTTTGGCCCCTTTTCCATCCTGGAGTCCGGGCTGGCTGCGGTCACCCTGGAGCTGAACGCCAGCTTTTTAAGACCCTTGCCCGTGGGCGATGGTCCCTTTGAGATCGGTGTCCGTTTGGTAGAAAAATCGAGGGGTTTTCTTGTGATGGAAGGAGAGGCCCGAACAGCCGGGAAGGCCCTGGCTGCCAGGGCGTATACGCGGATGTTTTTTGTGGGGGAAGTTCGGTGATGGGGTTTGCTAAGGCCCATGTTTCAAAAAAGGGGAAAGGGCTTTCATACCGTGACCTGGGATTTGCCTGGTTGTGCGGGATCTTGCTTTTTGCCTGCGGCCGGACCCAGCCTCAGATGCCGGAAATCTCCCAGACCCTCTTGGAGACGCCCTATGCGGGGCAGGCAACCTGGGAGGGCGGGGAGCATCCTCCGGAGGGGAGTCTGTGGTGGGAGAGTTTCGGGAGCAGGGAACTCAATGCCCTTGTGGCCGAAGCCCTTGCCCATAACCTTGAAATCCGGGAAGCCATGGCCCGTCTGGATGCGGCTGCGGCGGCGTGGGATGCGGACACTTCCGCATTCTGGCCGGAATTCACCCTGAGTGCGGAGGTAGGGCAACAAAGACTTAAGGACAGTGAAACCGGCAGGACCCGTACGGTGGAGCGCTATGGCCTTCAGATGGGAGCCAGCTATGAGGTGGACCTCTGGGGGCGGGTGGCTGCGGCGGAGGCTGCGGAGGGAGAACGCTTCCGGGCCACAGCCGAAGATCTTGAAAGTCTTTCCATGACTGTGGCGGCAACGATGGTGGAAATCTGGACCTCCCACCAGCAGACCCTGGCCCTCCTTGGCCTGGTGGAACGTCAGCTTGGGGAGGAAGAAGCCCTCCTGTCCATTGAGGAAGCCCGCTTTGCCCAGGGGCTGGCTTCTGCCCTGGATGTGCTGCAACAACGGGAGGTTCTCCTCAGCATGCGTTCCCGTCTGCCGGAGCTCCGGGCGGATTTGCGCATGCAGGCCCATCGCATGGCCCTGCTGACGGCAAAATCTCCCTCTTCCTTTCTTCCCTTGTCCCCTGACATTCCCCAGGCATTGTGGACCCTGCCCACCTTGCCGGAGCCTGGCCTGCCCCTGGAGCTTCTGGAAAAAAGACCGGATATCCGTGCGGCAAAGGCCAGGGTCATGGCGGCAGGCTGGGACAGCGCTGCTGCGGAAGCCCTGCGACTGCCCAGGATCAGCCTTTCCGGTAAAGGGGGATTCAGTGCGGCGGGCCTGCATCTTCTCGGCCAGGGTTGGCTTCTGGATGCGGCTGCGGGCATGGTTCTGCCGGTTTTTGATGGGGGAGGGAGACGGGCCGATGTGCGGCGTACCCAAGCCCTGCTCCGGGAAAGACTAGGGGCCTATGAGCGTGCTGTGCTGACGGCGGTGGGGGAGGTGGAGGATGCCCTGGTGCAGGAAGTCCGGCAGCAGGCGCTTTTACGGGAAACGGAGCTGCGGCTGGATGCGGCCCGCATAACCCTGGAAGAGGCCTTGAGGCGGTATGCCTGGGGGGGAGACAATTTTGACGCCGTACTGGCGGCGCGCAGCCGGATTCGGGATCTGGAGGAGAGGCGTGTCTCCCAGAAGGCGGGGCAGGCTCAGGCCCGCATTGGTCTGCACCGGGCCCTGGGCGGGTGGTGGGAATGAGGGTATCCTTTTGCTTTTTGGTAATCAGATTATTTTTTAGCGGATCCGGGTTTGTGAAGACGCAGGATGTGGCAAAGGATTGATGGCATCGGGCACTGGAAATGGAGTTTTTATGACCGCAGCACAGCCCCCCTCCCATGAAAAGCCTCCGGCTTTCCGCAAACCCTTGTGGGTGAATCTTGTGATTCCCCTTTTGCTCCTGGGGCTTGGCGCAGGGGTGGGAAAATATTTTCTTGATACCCGGCCTAAGGCTGAAAGACGACCTGTGGCTGCGCCAGCGCCCCTGGTTCTTGTCCTTCCCATGGAAAAAACAGAGGCTGAGGAGCGTTTGCGGCTGATGGGAACGGTGAAGGCGGAAAGGGAGGCGGAAATCCGAAGCCCTGTGAGCGGAACCCTTTTGCGCGTGGGTAAGAATTTCTACCCCGGCGGCCATGTGGCCCAAGGTGAGCTTCTCGTGCTTGTGGACCCTGCGGATTATGAGATTGCCCTGGATCGTGCGCGGGCCGCCCTGGAGCGGGCCCGGGCGGATCTGGCCCTGGAAAGGGGGCGGGCGGCCATGGCGGAAGCCGAGGTGAAAACCTTAAAAAACCTTACGGGAGAGGCTTTTATACCCACGGACCTGGCTTTACGCAAACCCCAGTTGCAGCAGATGGAGGCAAGCCTTGCCTCCGTCCAGGCGGATTTTGATCTGGCGGAGCTGCAACTGGCCCGCACCCGTGTAACCGCCCCCTTTGCCGCCGTACTGACCCAGCGTCAGGTCATGGCAGGAAGCCGGGTTTCCACGGGAGAAGCCCTGGCCACCCTGGTGGGGAAGGATCGCTTCTGGATTGAAGGACGTCTTCCCCTGGAGCGCGTGGGGTTTGTGCGGGAAGAAGGACATCCCCAGGGCGCTTCCAGGGCCTGGATCCATACGGGTTCCGGACTTCGGGAAGGGTATGTTTTCCGGATTCTTCCGGATCTTTCGGAGAATGCCCGCATGGCCCGGATTCTGGTGGTGGTGGAAGATCCCCTGGGCCTTTTGGAAAAGGAGCCTTCCCTTTTTCTGGGGGACTACCTGTCTTTGGAGGTGGAAGGCCGACGGTTTGAGGAGGGTTTCCTTGTGCCCCACGGGGCTTTACGGGACGGAGACCGGATCTGGGTGGTGGACGGGGAAAAGCGTTTGCGCATGGTGGCGGTGACTTCTCTTTTCAGTGATGAAGGGGGGGTGTATGTGAAGGCGGATCTGGATGAAGGCAGCCTGCTTGTTGTATCGGATCTGGGTCTGGCCGTGGAGGGCATGGCGGTGGAAAAGGAATGGGCGGATCCGGCTTTTGAAGACTCTGCCGTTTCCGGGGAAAAGGACTGAACCATGGAGAGGGAAATCCGGGGTCCCATTGCATGGATGACCCGTAACCATGTGGCCGCCAACCTGCTCATGCTCCTTTGCATGGTGGGAGGACTTGTGCTGTTCCGGGGCATCAAGCAGGAGGTTTTTCCGGATTTTTCCCTGGGTACGGTGACGGTTTCCGTGGCGTACCCAGGTGCAGGGCCCGAAGAGGTGGAACAGGGCATCCTCCTGGCCCTGGAAGAGGCTGTTCAGGGTCTTGAGGGAGTTGCGAAATATACCGCCCTGGCTTCGGAAGGCATGGGAAGTGTGCAGGTTGAAACCGTGGAAGGCACGGACATCAACCGGTTTTCCCAGGATGTGCAGCGGGAGGTGGACAGAATCTCCACCTTTCCCGAAGGCGCGGAAACCCCCCGCATTGTGGTGGATGCCCGGATCCGGGAAGTGATCTCCGTGGCGGTTGCCGGTCCCCAGGGAGAAGGGGTGCTCCGGGAGGCGGCGGAACAGCTCCGGGAGCGTCTTTTGCAGGAAGAGGGCATTACCCAGGTGAGCCTTGAGGGTGTGCGGGATCACGAGATCGCTGTGCTGATCTCGGAAAGGGCTCTGCGGCGTTACGGATTAACCCTGGAAGGCGTAGCCCGCCGCCTGGCGGAAGCATCCGTGGAGATGGGAGGGGGACGTCTGGATACCCGCGGCGGAGAAATCCTTTTGCGGATGAAAGACAGGCGCTACAGGGCTTCGGACTACCGGGATCTGGGCATTGTGACCCTTGAAGACGGATCCAGGGTGCTGCTCGGGGATATCGCCCGGGTGGAGGAAACCTTTGAGGATACGGATGTCCGGGCTTTTTTCAATGGTCATCCTGCGGTGATGGTGAATGTCAATCGGGTGGGAGCGGAAACGCCCATTGCTGTGGCAAAAACCACGCGCAAGGTGCTGGAAGATTACAGCCTCTCCCTGCCCCAGGGCATGGGCGTGCATGTGGTGCGGGATTTTTCCGAGGTTTTTCAGCAGCGGGCGGATCTTCTTTTGCGCAATGCCGGTCTTGGGCTTCTCATTGTCTTTGCCTGCCTTGCCCTTTTCCTTGAAATCCGCCTTGCCTTCTGGGTAAGCCTTGGGATTCCCATCAGTTTTCTCGGCTCCTTTCTTTTTCTGCCCATGACGGATTTTTCCATCAACATGGTGACCATGTTTGCCTTCATCGTTACTCTCGGCATTGTGGTGGATGACGCCATCGTGGTGGGGGAGAATGTCTACTCCCTTCGGCAGCGGGGGCTTGGGTTTCTGGAAGCCTCCATCCTGGGCGCGAGAGAAATGGCCGTTCCCGTGACCTTCAGCGTTCTCACCAACATTGTGGCCTTTTTGCCCATGGCCTTTGTGCCGGGTATGCTGGGCCGGATGTTCGGTTCCCTGCCTGTGGTGGTGGCTGCGGTTTTTGCGGTCTCCCTCATCGAAAGCCTTTTCATTCTTCCTGCCCATCTGGGGCATCAGCGTCGCAGTGCGGGGGTTCTGGGCCGATTTTCCGCCTTTCAGGAAATGTTCAGCCAGGGGCTGATCCGCCTGATCAATGGATTATACGGTCCCCTGCTTTCCCGTTGCCTGGCCCATCGTTATATCGTCCTGGCCGCAGGGCTTGGTATACTTTTCGCCACCCTGGGCTATGTGAGAAGCGGACGCATGGGGCTTGAGCTTTTTCCAAGGATTGAATCGGATTTTGCTTTTTGTGAAGCCATGATTCCCTTTGGATCCGCAAGGGAAAGGGCAACGGAGGTGCATGACCGCCTGGTGGGCTCCGCAGGAAAGCTGGTGGCCCAGTCCGGCGGAGAAACCTTGTCTCTGGGTATTTTTTCCCGTATTCAGGAAAATGCCATACAGGTGAGGATTTACCTGACCCCGCCCGATGTGCGGCCTGTGAGTACGGCGGCGCTTGTGAGAAAGTGGCGGGCTGACGTGGGAAATCTTGCAGGTCTTGACACCATTTCCTTTCAGTCGGACAGGGGAGGCCCCGGATCGGGCAAGGCGCTCACCGTGGAGCTTTCCCACAGGGATATCCGGACCCTGGAGACCGCAGCCCGGCATCTGGCTGAAGATCTCAAGGATTTTCCCCTGATCAGTGATGTGGATGACGGAACGGCCAGGGGAAAACGGCAGCTGGATTTTACCATGCGGCCGGAAGGCGAGCGCCTGGGGCTGACGGCAAGGGAGGTGGCAAGGCAGGTGCGCAGTGCCTTTCAGGGCGTGGAGGCCCTGCGGTTTCAGCGGGGTCGCAGTGAAGTGACGGTGCGAGTCCGTCTGCCTGGGGAAGAACGCCTGCGCCTGGAGCATCTGGAGGATCTTATCCTGAGAACGCCCAGCGGCAGTGAGGTGCTTTTGCGGGATGTGGTGCGTCTGGAAAGCGGAAGGGCGTATACGGAAATCCGGAGAAGGGGGGGGCGGCGTGTACTCACCGTGGCGGCGGATGTGACCCCGGCCTGGCGCACAGGGGAGGTGATGCAGGCATTGAGGACGGATGTGATCCCGGAGCTTCAGTACCGCTACCCCGGATTGTCCGTCAGCTTTGAAGGTCGTCAGGCGGATATGCAGGAGAGCACCCAGCGTCTTTTTCAGGGACTCTTTCTGGCCATGCTGGCCATCTACGCCCTTCTCGCTGTGCCTTTTAAAAGTTATTTCCAGCCTTTGATCATCATGTGCTGCATTCCTTTCGGTCTTGTGGGCGCCATATTGGGGCATCTTCTGATGGGCTACGCCCTTTCCATGATGAGTCTTTTCGGCATGGTGGCGCTCTGTGGGGTGGTGGTCAACGGGGCCCTTGTGATGATAGACCTTGCCAACCGCAGAAGACTTGAGGGGGTGGATACGCTGCCTGCCATATGGGAGGCGGGGGTTTCCCGTTTCCGGCCCATCCTGCTTACCACCCTGACCACCTTCGGCGGCCTGGCCCCCATGATCTTTGAGACCTCAAGGCAGGCCCGGTTTCTGATTCCCATGGCCATCAGCCTGGGTTTCGGTATTCTGTTTGCCTCCATGATCACCCTGATTCTTGTGCCTTCCTTTTACATGATCCTGGAGGACATTGCTGCTTTCTTCCGGCGGAAAAAACCGGATCTTCATTAAACCGGGTCTTCGTTTTCCATATCTTCCTCGGTGACCACCTGATCCCTGCCGTTTTTCTTGGCTTTATAGAGCAAGGCGTCCACGCGGCAGAGAAGGTATTCCGCCGTATCATCGGGTTTGAACTCACAGACCCCGATACTGGCGGAAAGCCGCCAGGGAACGGGTCTGGGGAGTTTCAGGTTTTCCTTGAAGCCCAGGCGTAAAGACTCTGCGAGTACGCGGGCGCCCTTGAGATCCGTATCCGGCAGGATGATCAAAAATTCCTCTCCGCCGATGCGCGCGGCAAGATCTGAAGAACGCAGGCGTTTTTCAATGTTTTTGGCGGTAAGCTGTAAAATGGCATCCCCCCTGGGATGGCCGAAGGTATCGTTGACGTTTTTGAAATGATCCAGGTCCATCATGAGCAGGGAAAGGGGCTGCCCCGTGCGTCTGGAGCGGGCTATGGCGCGTTCCAGGCTCAAAAGGGCCTGTCTGCGGTTGGCGAGGCCCG
This sequence comes from Desulfobotulus sp., assembly GCF_034006065.1. Taxonomy (NCBI): domain Bacteria; kingdom Pseudomonadati; phylum Thermodesulfobacteriota; class Desulfobacteria; order Desulfobacterales; family Desulfobacteraceae; genus Desulfobotulus; species Desulfobotulus sp. The sequence continues at coordinate 88,668 of NZ_JAVETM010000005.1, forward strand.
TGAGGGCGTCGGTGCCAGCCAGGGTGAAGAGGGCGTGCTTTTCCTGTTCCTGCCGTTTCACAGCCTTGGCCAGGGCGTGGGTGAGAAAGGTGAAAAAAGCGAAGATGAGAAGGCCGATGCCAAGGGAAATTCTCTCATACTGCCACCATTCCCTGAAAATCTCATTTCTGGCCAGGGAAACCCAGGCAAAGAGGGGATAGGGTTCAATGCGCTGAAAGGCGAGAATTCTTGGAATGCCATCAAGCCCTGTACTGTTGAAGGTTTCGAGATCCGTAAAGTTCATGCGGCCGGGGGCAAGGTGCGCCATGCGGCCCACGTGGGCTTCGTGGTCTGGGATACGGATGAGAATCTGACCCTGATCCATGATGAGGCCGGCCGTGCCCAAAGGGGGCAGGAGAATGGATGTGTAGCGCTGGCGCAGGTGGTCAAGGTCAATGAGGGCGGCGAGGATATAGCGAAGATGCCCCTCTGGGCTGTAAATTCCCTGGGAAATGGCAAAAAACCAGCCCTGGCCTTCCACCCGGGATTGTAAGGGCGGACTGATGGCCATGTCTTTTTGGGGATGTTCATGGTGGACGCGGACATAGGGTCGGTCACGGATGTCCGGGGCAGGGGCGTCCACGCCCCAGTGGAGGATACGGCCTTCAGGATCAATGACCAGAAGATTCATCAGATAGGGTTCATCCTGGCAGAGCCGCTGAATCTGTGAGGAAAGATTGATGCACCGTGGGCTCTGGCCTTCCGTCTCACAGGCTTCCAGGGTAAGGGAGAGGCCTTTGAAGAAGATTTTAATCCCCGCAAGTTGCTGGGTGGAGCTGAGGGCGAGGAGTCGGCTCAGCTCCAGGGCCTTTTTTTCCGCCCCCCTGAGCTTGGTCTGGTAATGGAGAAAGGCGTTGCCTGTCATGAGCAGGGCTGTGATCAGCATGGCGGAAATTCCAAGACCATAGACAAGGGTCCGGGGATTTCGACTTTGTGCAAAAAAGAGCATGGCGGCACCGCATCGTCTGGAAAGGGTGGGGTTGGGAGCAGGCCGTGGGTTTTTATCGTAAGATTTTTTTTTAGAAAATGGCCAGCAAAGATCTGCTTTTTTAGCATAAACAGAAAGGTCTGGAAAAGGATTGTTTGGTGTATCGGCCTTAAAGGTTGATGTTTCTGAAGGATAGGAGGTTTTATGCCCAATGAAGGGTTGTGGTTGGTTATGCTTTTGGTGAATTTTGGCTGCATTGCCTTGTTCTATCGTTTTTTTGGACGCGTGGGACTTTATGCCTGGATTCCCTTATCCGTGATTCTGGCCAATGTGCAGGTGCTGAAAACCGTGGAACTTTTCGGCCTTGTCTGCACCTTGGGCAACATCCTCTATGCGGGGAGTTTTCTGGTCACGGATATTCTCAGTGAAAATTATGGGAAAAAAGCGGCGGCAACGGGGGTCCTCATCGGTTTTTTCAGCCTGATTGCCATGACCCTTCTCATGCAGCTTGCCGTTTTTTTCGCGCCCCACGCCTCAGATTTTTCCCAGAGCGCCCTGGAAACCCTCTTTGGCCTCATGCCCCGGATTGCGGGAGCGAGTCTCCTTGCTTACCTGATTTCCCAGGCCCATGATGTCTGGGCCTATGATTTCTGGAGAAGGCGTTTTCCGGCTTTCCGATGGATCTGGCTGCGCAACAATGCCTCCACCATGGTGTCTCAGTTTCTGGATACCCTGATTTTTACCCTGGCGGCTTTCTGGGGTGTTTTTCCGAAGGAAATTCTGATAGAAATCTTCCTGACGACGTATTTTCTGAAGTGGTTGGTGGCGGCCATGGATACCCCCTTTCTTTACCTCGCCGGTCGTCAGTATCAGAACGGCCGGGTGCGGGAAGCATGAAAAAAGAGCCTAAAGGGGGCTGAGGGCCGGGTTCTGAAGGGAGGAAACCATGTCTTTGAAATGCGGCCTGCACGCCATGCCTTACCGGATTCTTTTCCGTCTGTTCCTGGGGCTTCTTGTGGCTTTTTCAGCCCAGAGGCCGGAAGTATCCGCCGCAGAGGAACTTCCTTCGGGTATCCACATTGCCACTCCCGTGTGGGAGGGGCAGACCCAGCACGATGGCACGGGATTTTTCTTTGAAATGATCCGCAAAATCTATGAACCGAGGGGAATTCGGGTCACCTGGGAGTTTGCCAACTGGGATCGCTCCCTGGATCTTGTGAAAAAGGGATATGCGGACGCCATGCCCAGTGTCTGGCGGGAAGACGCGGACGCCGCAGGTCTGAAAACCCCCCGCCTTCCCCTGTATCTGGAATATACGGCTGCGGTATTCAAAAAAAGCACCTTTCCCGCCTGGGAGGGGGTGGCATCCCTTCAGGGCCGATCCGTGGTTTGGTTTAAGGGCTATGATTACCATCTGAGAACGCCCCTTGCGGGTCTTTCCATGAAATGGATGGAAATTCCTTCCGAAGGCAAGCCCTGGCGTATGCTGGCTGCGGATCGTGCGGATGCACTCATTGACGCCCGCATTGATGTGGATCGTTATGTGGAGGAAAACCTGGTGGATCTGGCGGTTTTCCAGGTGGTTCCACTTTGGGGGCAGAAGGCCTATCTGGCTTTTTCCGACAAAGGGCCTGCCACAGACAGACTGATGAGGATTTTTGATGAGGGCATGGCCGAGCTCTTTGTCTCCGGAGAGCTTGAAAAACTTCATGACCAATGGGCTGTGCAAGGATTTGATGCCAGGGCCTGGACAGAATCCGGGGAGATTATTGCGCCTTTGTCCCGCTGAGTTGCCCCAAGGCTTTTCAGGAAAAAGAAGGAAGTCCTGTCTTATCCGGCTCACGGAAGGGCAGACGCATCTGTCTTTCTCCCATGGTTTCGGGAAAATGGGAGATACTGATGCCAAGGAGCCGCACCGCCTGCCTGCCCGCATCCGTACGGGCGAGGAGTTCTGGAATTTCCCGCAGCATATCTTCTGCCCGGCAGATGGGAAAGGGAAGGGTGCGGGTCCGGGTGACGCAGCGAAAATCCTGATATTTGACCTTAAGCGTCAGGCTGTATCCGGAAACATTTTTTCGTAAAAGACTTTTTTCCACATCCAGGGCCAACGCTTCCAGGATGCGCCAGATGGCGTTCTGATCCCGGATATCCTGGGCGAGGGTGACTTCCCTACCCATGGATTTTCTTTCCCTGTGGGGCACGACCGCCCTTTCATCCAGGCCCATGGCATAGGCGTGAAACTCTGCGCCCGCCTTGCCAAAGAGGGCCATGAGGTTTTCCCTGCCCCGTTTGATGAGATCCCCGCCCGTGAAGATCCCATGGAGATGCATCTTTTTTTCCGTTATTTTTCCTACGCCGTAAAATTTGCGGACAGGGAGTTTGTCAAGAAAGCCTCTGGCATCTTCCGGCCGGATCACGGTAATGCCAAAGGGCTTTCGCATATCTGAAGCCACCTTTGCGAGAAATTTGTTGTAGGAAACACCTGCGGAGGCTGTGAGTCCGGTTTCCTGGTACAGGGTCTGGAGCAGGAGCCGGGCTGTTTGGGTGGCGGATCCGGTTTTTTTGATGTCGTCACTGACATCAAGGAAGGCCTCATCCAGGGAAAGGGGTTCGATACAGGAGGAAAACTCCTGGCACAGGGCGAAAATCTGGCGGGAGACAGCGGCATAGACAGCCATACGGGGGCGTATGAAAATGGCCTGGGGGCATTTTTTCAGGGCGAGGGAGGCGGCCATGGCGGAATGGATGCCGAATTTTCTGGCCTCATAACTGCACGTGGCCACAACCCCGCGGCCCTTGGGGTCGCCGCCCACAATGACAGGTTTTCCCCGGAGTTCCGGGTGATCTCGCTGTTCAATGGCCGCAAAAAAGGCATCCATATCCATGTGGATGATTTTGCGGGGGCTGGAGGCGAGGGGGATTTCTGGGGAGGATGAAAAGGCCATGGTCAGAACCTGAAGAGGCGGTGTGGCGCCGGGTCTCTGTGTGTGTCTTTTGTCGGGTTGACGCTTTTATTTCGGGTTATATATTTTAACGGCAACAAAAAATGTTGTTTTTATTTTTTCAGATGGCTTTCCAGACGAATGGAGAAGGTGATGGCATTGATTGAAACCCTTGTGATTGGCGTTCTTGTGTTTCTGGCAGCCGCATATCTGGTACGCCATGTGATGGGAAAAGGCAAGTCCGCGGGATGCGGCGATGGCTGTGGATGCTGCGGGTCAAAATGTGAGAAACCCACGCAGATTCTGGATAAAAGGCCGGAAAAGGGCGAATGATGAAAACGTGGTTGCTGCGGATCTGGAATTTTCTTTTGGGAAGGGAGAAAGGGCTCCCTTCCGTTTCCGGGGAAAAAAAAGATATCAGGAAAAAAGAGCCCCGGAAAAAGGCCGCGCCCCCCCGGAAGAAAAAGACAGGCCCCCCTGAAAAAAGCCTTTCGGAGATCCCTTCTTCCCAGATGCCGGAGAGGGAAGACGGGAGTCAGGCGCCGTTGCCGCCGAAGCCCCAGCGCAGGAAAATGGGGTTTGGTCGGAAAAAAGTGGCCCCGTTGCCGGAAACGGAAAAAAAAATTCCTGTTTTGGATGCGGATGCCGATCTTTTTGTGCTCATGGGAGGTGATCCGGAAAAGGAGGGACCTGCGCGGGAGCCGGATCTTCCGGAGAAAGAGATTCTGGGTGAAGCCGAGCCAAGGGTTCAGCCTCCCCTCTGGTCTGCGCCGGAAAAGACCCTGGATCTCCATGGACTGAATATCCAGCAGGCCGAGATCCGCATGCGTTCTGCCATTCTGACGGCCCGGGTGGAAGGGGTCTATGTTATGAGAATTGTAACGGGGAAGGGGCTGCATTCCAGGAGCGGTACGGCCATCCTGCGGGAGTATACGGAAAATTTTCTGGTTCAGTTGCAGAAAAACGGAGAAATCCGGGCTTATAAGTGGGAGGGCAAAACCAAGGCCAAGAGCGGGGCTGTGTGGGTGCGCCTTCCTGACATACCGTGAAGGTTTTGGGGGCCATGGTGGAAGAGGAGATTCTTTACGGGCAGGGGCTACCCGGATACGGCAAGGCGCTGTATGCGGGTTTGGTTTTGTAAAACATTTATCATAAAGGGCGTTTTCCGTTTTCTTCCCCCACCAAGGGGCTATCATGCCCAACATTATCGTGTGCGATCCAAGATTCTGGATGCCCATGGCGGATATCCGTTATCAGGGGGCTTTTCATCCTGTACGGATTACGCGAAAGAACGGCATGAAAGCAGAGTGAGAAGGAGGCGTCATGGTCAGCAAAACGGAAGAAGCCTTTAATTGTTATTCCCATCTGGCGGGGGGGATTGTGGCCCTTGTGGGCACCCTGTGCCTGATTCCTGTGGCGGCCTCTTCGGCGGCGGGTTTGACAACAGCCTTAATTTACGGGCTTTCCGTAACCTTTCTTTTTTTTGCAAGCGCCCTTTACCATGCCTTTAAGCAGGAGGAAAACGAGGTTTCCTTCTGGAGAAAAATGGACCGTATGGCCATTTTTTTCATGATTGCAGGCACCTATACACCCATCTCCTATTTTTGTCTGGAAGGGAGCTGGCGCTGGGGCATGATTGCGCTGCAATGGGGTTTTGTGGGGTTTGGATTTTTCACCCAGGTCTTTTTCCCCCGTGCGCCTCGGGCCTTTTATGCGGGTATTTACCTTGCCATGGGCTGGACGGCCGTATTTCCCATGAATCAGGTTCTTGGCAACATGTCTTCGGTTCAGATTGTTCTACTTTTTGCAGGCGGCCTGGCCTTTACCCTGGGAGGAGTGATCTATGCGATCAAAAGGCCCCGCATGTTTCCCGGTGTCTTTGGTTTTCATGAGCTTTTTCATGTGATGGTGCTGCTGGGTGGGGGGTTGCACTACGCCATGATGTACCACCTTTACTTCACGGGGCTGACCTGAAAGCTTTTTTAAAAAACGCGAAGTTCTGAGGCCTTTTTTAGAAGCGGGAGCGAAGAAAGCCGGAAAAACCCCGGAATCGGGCGGGGTTTTTCCGGCTTTTGTTTGGGGGAAAAATGGTGTAACCTTTCAGTTCATCCCTCCCTTGATATTTTCAGAAAGAAGCTGGCAACCATGTAAAAAAGGAGCCTGCAATGGAAAGTTCCCATCCCGATGCCTGCGCAAAAGAATCTCCCTTTTCCAGCGTGAATCCTCCTGTGTTCTTAGGTGCAGCCTTTCTCACCCTGGCCATTGTGATGCTGGGGGTTATTTTTCCCGGAAAAATGGAAAGTCTTTTTGGCGTGGTTCATGCCTGGATTCTTGAAACCTTTGGCTGGTTTTACATGTTTTCCGTGGCTGTTTTTCTGGTTTTTGTGATCGGACTGGCCTTAAGCTCCTATGGACTGGTGAAGCTCGGTCCTGATGATTCCACACCGGATTTTACCTACAAAGCCTGGTTTGCCATGCTTTTTTCCGCGGGCATGGGCATTGGTCTTATGTACTTTGGCGTGGCAGAACCGGTCATGCATTGGGTATCACCGCCTGTGGGGGAGGGGGGCAGCCTGGCTTCCGCCCGGGAGGCCTTAAAAATCACCTTTTTTCACTGGGGTTTTCACGCCTGGGCCATCTATGCGGTTCTGGGCCTCTCCCTTGCCTATTTTGCCTATCGCCACGACCTGCCTCTCACTGTGCGTTCGGCCCTGTATCCCCTCATCAAAGATCGTATCCATGGTCCCATTGGGCATGCTGTGGATCTGTTTGCCGTGCTTGGAACCATGTTCGGTGTGGCCACCTCCCTGGGTTTTGGTGTGACCCAGATCAATGCGGGGCTTTCCTATCTTTTCGGGATTGAGCAGGGGGTTGGTGTGCAGATTGTACTCATTGTCATCATCACAGCCATTGCCACGGTGTCCGTTGTGGCGGGGCTGGATGCGGGAATCCGGAGAATCTCGGAGCTGAACCTGGGGCTGGCGGTTCTCCTGGTGGCCTTTGTCCTTGTGGTAGGACCCACCCTTTTTCTTTTTCAGGCCCTGGTGCAGAATGTGGGGGCTTACCTCAGCACCATCGTGAGTCAGACCTTTAATCTGTACGCCTATGAGCCCAGTGGATGGATCGGAGGCTGGACGCTTTTTTACTGGGCCTGGTGGATTTCCTGGTCTCCCTTTGTGGGTATGTTCATTGCGCGGGTTTCCCGGGGGCGGACCATCCGTGAGTTTGTCATTGGCGTTCTGATGGTGCCTGTGGGTTTCACCTTCATCTGGATGACGGTTTTCGGGAATACGGCCATCTGGCTGGATCTGGGTTCTGCGGCAGGTAATATCTCAGCGGCCGTGCGTGCGGATACGTCCACCGGCCTTTTCAGATTTTTTGAATACCTTCCCCTCTCCGGCATTGCATCGCTGCTGGCGACCCTCCTGGTGGTGACTTTTTTTGTAACCTCTTCGGATTCGGGGTCCATGGTCATTGATATCATCACTTCCGGTGGTAATGATGATCCGCCTGTGTGGCAGCGGATTTTCTGGACTTCCACCGAAGGAGCCGTTGCCGCAGCCCTGCTTCTGGCCGGAGGGCTTGGGGCTTTGCAGACGGCTTCCATCACCGCAGCCCTGCCCTTTACCTTTATTATGCTTTTTGTGTGCTATGGACTGTTCAAGGCCCTGCGTCTGGAGGGTTATCGCAGAATGAGTCAGGATGCGGCTTACAATGTGCAGATCCAGGGTGCCAGTGTTTCCTGGCGGGAGCGGCTGAAAACCGTTAATGCCCTGCCAAGAAGGCAGAGGGCCCTGAATTTTATCCAGGAGGTGGCCGGGCCTGCCATGGAGGAGGTGGCGGAAGAATTTCAAAAAACGGGGTTTGAAACCCGCATGGAGGCAGATGAAGGGCAGATCAGTCTGCGGGTGTTGCTGGAAGGAGAGCAGGATTTTCTGTACGGGGTGCGGGTGAAAAAATACATCACCCCCAATTTTATTCAGGAAGGCAGGAAAACCTATTACCGCGCGGATGTGCATCTGAACGAGGGCGGCCAGCATTATGATGTGATGGGATATACGCGGGATCAGCTCGTTGCAGATTTTCTTTCACAGTACGAAAAACATCTGCATTATCTTTCCCTTTCCCGTTGAATTTGCGTTTTTTTCCTGTCCTTCCTTTTTTGGGAAAAAAGGGGAGAGTCTGGATGAGGTTTCGATGCAGCGTGTTTTCAAAAAAGGGGGGAGCGCTCTGAGGCCGTGCTCATCAGGGCCAGAAAATCCGTGAAGCTGCGGGTTTTAAGGGTGCGCTCCAGCATGGTTTCGTTGCGGAAAATCCCTGCAATTTCGGATACAATGACAAGCTGACTTCCAGGATCCGAGGTTGGGGTGAGGATGAGAAAAAGGATGTGGGCCAGTTTGTCGTCCGGCGCGTCAAAATCAATACCCTGCTGAGAAATGCCCACCACCACGACACTATGCCGGAGTCCGTCAATGCGGGCATGGGGAATGGCAATCCCTTTGCCAATGCCCGTACTCAAGGCTTGTTCCCGCTGCCAGACAGCGGCTTCCAGGGTGAGGGGATCAAGACCCAGGCCCTGGGCAGCGGGAAGAACCATTTCCCCGATGGCTTCCCTGGGGGTGCTGGCCTTGAGAGTGCGCAGAAAAAAGCGGGACGCAAGGATATCCTGGAGGGACAGCTGCTGACGGTAGCGGAGAACAAGACGCATCATGGGACCGCTGATCATGGACGTGACCATGGCCATGATGACCAGTGCGACGAAAAGGCGTTCTTCAATAATGCCTGATTCCAGGGCCAGCAGGCCCACAATAATCCCCATGGCCCCCACGGAAACCATGGCAAATCCCACTGCCGAAGCTTCCCGCCTGGGCATGCCGCCCCATCGGGCGCCCAGGAATCCGCCGGTGACCTTGCAGCAGCATGCAAGGGTAATGACGGTCAAAACCAGCTCCAGATCAAAGTGGTCGAGAAAGTTAACTTTTAAGCCGATGCTGGCAAAAAAAATGGGGGCGAAGATATAGGAAACAAAATGATCGATGGTAAAACGTGTGCGCTCGCGCAGATGGGCGGAATCGCCTAGGGCTGCGCCTACGAGAAAGGCGCCGAACATGGCGTGAATGCCGATCCATTCGCTGAAGGCGGCTCCCAGAAGTGCGAGGATCAGGGCAAAGCTCAGTTCTCCTCCGGGCCATCCTGTGTAGGCCTGGACAAAGGGAAGGGCCCTGTGGATGAGGCTGCGGCCCAGGGTGAGCATGGTGAAGGTAAAGGCAAGGGTCATGAGGATGGTCATGGGAATGGAGGGACCACTGGCAGGTCCGGTATCCAGAAGCCCGAGGATCATGGCAAAGATCATCCAGCCCACAAGGTCATTGAAGATGGCTGCACTCACCACGATCATTCCCAGATCGCTGCGATAAAGATCCATGTCCATGAGAGTTTTGGCAATGATGGGCAGGGCGGAGATGGAAATCCCAATGGCAAAAAAAAGGATAAAGACAAGGGGCGATGCGGCGTTTTCGCATCCTAATTTTCCAGGAAGAAGCCAGGCTGTAAGTGAGGCGAACAGGAAAGGAATACAGAGACTGCTGATTCCCACTTTGATGCCGATATTTCCCTGCTTCCATATGGTGGAAAGATCCACCTCAATGCCTGCCACCATGAGAAAAAGGATGATGGCCAGGGTGGCGATGGTGTCGAGTGCAATGGCATTGGGACCTGTGGGAGGAAAAAGAAAAAGGCTGAATTCCGGAGCGAAGGTACCGAGGATGGTGGGGCCCAGAAGTACACCGGCCAGAAGTTCTCCCAGTACGGCAGGCTGGCGGAAGCGCTGGGCCAGTTCACCGAGAAGCCGGGCTGCGGCCAGAAGGATTCCTAAGGAAAGCAGCATGACGAGGATGTTGTGGGGGGACAGGGTTTCCATGGTTTCTCGTCCGGTTAAAGGGGATGGGATGGCGGCCAGGGACAGGTTTCCTGAAAGTCCCATGCCTCATCCAAAGAGGCTGGGCGGAAATTTCCCTGGCTGGGATCAGGGGGCATAAGGCCTGATGGGAACAGGAAAGGACGCTCCGCCCCCCCTTGGGTTTGGATGCGATGCAACAGGATCTTAAAACAAAATGGCGAGGTATTCAGCATTTTTTTTGGGTTGTACTCCGGTGCCCCGGAATATGCGGCCTGAAAAGAAAGAAAACCTTTTGTAAGCGTCTCAGGGAGGTTTTATGAAATGCAGGGGAGTGCTTCTTGGCCTGGTGTTTTTTTTCCTTTTGTGCGGCAGCAGCGGAGCCAGGGATTTCTCCCTTACGGTTTTCGGGGGACAGAGTACCCGGAACCACTGGGAGGATTTTTTCATCACCCCCTTTTCTCTCGATTTTGCGGATTCAAGACTTGCGGCCTGCGCCCTTTCCCTGACCTTTGCCCGGATTCCCATGTGGCATCTCACCTTTGAAGCAGAAGGGCAGGTGGTTCGGCACTGGGGTATTCAGAATCACTGGGAGATCAATGTGCCTGTGGTCATCCGACGCCATCAATTGCCCTGGAGCCATGTGTTCCGAAGCTCCGCAGCCTTTGGCGTGGGACCGTCCTGGTCCAGCGATACCCCGCCCCTTGAAGTGGAAACCCGCGAAGACAGCAAGCCTACTCTTTTTCACTGGTTCATGGAGCTGACCGCAGGACCCCTGACCGCCCCCTGGATGTTCACGGTGCGTCTGCACCACCGTTCCACGGGTTATGATACCATGGCGGCCAAGGGGGGCCTTGATAGTCTTGTGGGCGGCATTCGCTGGGATTTTTAAAAAAACGCCTCCCCTTTCACTGGGAATCGGGGGTGGCTTCGGGCATGAGCGAAGAATGGTGGCTGGTGATCAGCCATTCCCTGCCGTTCCATTTGTAAGTATAGGAATAGCGGCCCTGGACCCTTTCTCCGGTTTTGGCAAAGGTGAAGGTGTAAAGTCCCGCATCCAGGGCGGTGTTGCAGGCAATCTCGATGTGACGCAGGTCAATACTGCCGGAGGGGCTTTTTTCCAGAAAATGATGAAAGTAATCTTCCCTTTCTTCGGAGGTGAAGCGAGGTTTGTTGGAAACCGTGGGCAGCAGAATGGCGTTTTCATCATAGTTGGCCACAACCTTTTTGGCATCGTTGCTCAAAAGCGCCTGATTCCAGCGGTCAAAAAGGGCTGCAATTTCTTCTGGACTTGCAGGGTGACAGATTTCCGAACGCTGGGGGGATGGGGGCGCGCTGATGGGGTGGGTGGCGCATCCGGTGAGCAACAGGAGGCAGAGAAAACAAAGGGCGTACTTCATGGGCGTTCTCCTTGGGGCGGATTCTCGAGGGTATGATAGGGGAAAAAAGAAAAATATGAAAAATATGAAAAAAGATAGCATACCTTGGCATTCCATGCGGTTTTTTTTAAGGGTTCTCTGCGATCCCCTGACGCCTGTGCCGGACCTCCTTGGGTGAAAAAAGTGGTTGCAGAGGTGTTTCGATGCAAAAAATCCGTGGGATTTTAGGGGATTCATCCGGATTCTTATTTTTGTGCCTGCGGGCGAAAGGGCAGCATGCAACGATTTGTGAGTAACCGCATGGAGGTTCTGGCGGCCAACCTTGCCGCCCATCTCATGGAAGATCCGCCGCATCCCATGGAGCCGGAACGGATTGTGGTGCAAAGCCGGGGAATGGAGCGCTGGCTTTCCATGGAGATTGCAAAATGGACAGGGATTGCGGCGCATCTTGATTTTCTTTTTCCAGCAAGCCTCATGACGGAGCTGCTTTGTCCTGCCTGGGGGCTTCTGAGGGATGAGGACCCCTGGAAACCCCAGGTATTGCGCTGGGCCTGCCATGAAATTCTTCCCCTTTTGTCCCCTGGGCCGGATGTGGATGCCGTGCGGGAGTACATGGGAGAGGATGTGCTGCGTCGTTTTCAGCTTGCGGATATGCTTGCAGATCTTCTGGACCAGTACCTGATGTTCCGACCGGACCTTATCCTTGCCTGGGAAAGGGGGGAAGGGACCCACTTTCAGGCCCAATTGTGGCGCATGTTGCGTGCAAGGATTGGTACACCCCACAGGCTTGGCCTCCTGCGGGAATTCACAGGACAGGAAGGATGCCTTAAACTTCCCGCCCGGATTTCCATTTTCGGCGTTTCGGCCCTGCCCCCCCTTTATTTAAGCTTTCTGGAAAAACTGTCGGAGTCTGTGGATATCCGGTGGTATCTTCTGGACCCCTGTGAGGAATACTGGGGGGATATCCGTTGTCAGGGGTTCTGGGAGGTCCAGCTTGCGGAGGCCTGCGCCCTGGGGTGGGATGGGGCGGATCTACATGTGGAAAAGGGCCATCCCCTGCTCGCCTCCCTAGGCCGCACAGGCCAGGATTTTTTCCGCAGGCTGGCGGAAATGGGGGGGCACGAAAACCGCCATGCCCAGGATCCTGGCATGGATACCCGGCTGCATCGCCTGCAATCCCGGATTTTGTCCCTTTATCCGTCGGCCGAGGGGGTTTTAGACGAGAGCCTTGGGGGCGGGTCTGAGGATTCCATCGTCATCCACCGCTGCCATGGCCCCATGCGGGAGCTTGAGGTGCTGCGGGATCAGCTGTTGAGGCTTTTTTCCGGGGAACATGCGCCAAAACCAAAGGACATTCTTGTGATGTTTCCCGATGTGGGCGCTTATGCTCCCTATATTGACGGGGTTTTTGGCCGTCCCCTTCCCAATGGGAGACGTCTTCCCTATACGATTTCCGAGCGGCCGAAAGCCATGGAAAACACCCTTGCCGGGCTTTTGATGCGGGTTTTGCTTCTCATGGATTCGCGGTTTGGGGCTTCGGAGGTTTTTGATCTCTTGGAAAGCGACCCTGTGGCCCGTCGTTTGGGGCTGGACGAAGGGGCGCTGGATCGCATCCGATCCTGGCTTGTGGACACGCGCATCCGCTGGGGCCTGGATGCGGCCTTTAAGGAAGCCCTGGACCTGCCTCCCCTTGGGGCGCATACTTGGCGTTTCGGGCTGGATCGCATGATTCTGGGCATGGCCATGGAAGATGAGGGCGGAGCTCCCGAAAAGGGGGGGATCTTACCCTATGATCCCATGGGACCGGATGCGGTGGAGCCTCTGAACGGCCTGCTTGATTTCATGGAAACCCTCATGGCCTTTCACCGGGCCATCCGGGAAGACCGGGACGCCCAGGGCTGGATGGAACTTCTCTGGGATCTCATTGGGAGGCTTTTTGACGAAAGGCAGGAAGACTCAGAGGATTTTCTTTTTTTGCGCAGCATGCTGGATGCCCTGGTCCGGGATACGCGGTTGGCCGGACTTGGGGAAAAGATCCCCTTTAAGCTCATCCAGGCGGTGCTGGGGGAGGAGCTTCAGCGTGCAGGGGAGGGGGGGCTGATTCTGAGCGGCGGCATCACCTTCTGCGCCATGGTGCCCATGCGCTGCATTCCCTTTTCCGTGATCTGTCTGTGTGGTATGAACGATGGCGCTTTTCCCAGAACCCGGCCCAGACCCGCCTTTGACCTCATCACCCAGTCACCCCGGCCCGGAGATCGTTCCAGCCGGGATGATGATCGTTACCTTTTTCTCGAAACCCTCCTTTCCGCACGGGAGAAGCTGTGGATCACATACACGGGTTTCCGGCCGGAAGATGGCAAGCCCCTGCCTCCTTCGGTGCTGGTGCAGGAGCTTGTGGATGCCCTGCATGGGGATGAGGGTCCCGTTCTGCCAGGCCTGATACAGGCCTATCCTCTGCAGGCCTTTTCGGCAACGCTCTTTACCACCGAGGATCCTGCGCCAGGTGTTCTGTTCAGTTACAGTTCCGTATTCCGGGATGTGGCCAGGGCCTTTTCCGTGCAGGGGGAAAAGGAAGGGCCGGTGTTTCAGGATGGCGCCCTTGAAGGGCAGGATGCGGAACATCGGGTGGCTTTGGACGATTTTCTGGCTTTTTTTCAGGACCCTTCGGCTTTTTTCCTGGGGCGCTCTATGCAGATACGGATGGAAAGGGAAGGGGATGCACTGGAGGATCGGGAAAATTTCAGCCTGGATGGTCTTGGATCTTACACCCTTCAGGCGGCTTTTTGTCGGGCTGCCCTGGAGGCCATGGATGAAAGGCAAGCCCTTGCGCGGCTTGAGGCCCAGGGGCTTCTTCCCATGGGAGCCTGGGGACGGACCCGGGTGGCGGAGCTGGCGGAAAGGGGCCGGGCCCTGGCTGCGGCCTTTATTGAAACACCCGGTGAGACGGGTGGGGAAATGCGTCCTTTCACACTGGAGCTGAAAGGCCTGCGCCTGGAAGGAAGTCTGCCGGAATGCCACCGTCCGGAGGGGGAAAAGATCTGGAGAGCTGGGAGCTTAAGGGAAAGGCATCTTCTTGGGGGCTGGCTGCGTTTTCTTGTGCGTCAGGCCCTGGGGCTGTCCCTCTCCCTTTCTCTGGTGGGCATGGGCAAAGAGGGGGTTGAGCGGTGTCATTTTTCGGGATCCCTTGTTTCAAGGCAAAGGGCTCTTGAGTATCTGGAGCAGCTCATGGGTCTTTACAGGGCGGGTCTTCGAAAACCCCTTCCCCTTTTTCCCCCTCTTTCAAAGATCTGGGCGGAGGATGTCTTGGGAAAAAAACCGAATCCGGAAAAAACCATGGAGACCCTGCGCAGAAACTGGGACAGCGGGGAAAAATCCTACCTCCTGGGTCCCGGAAAGGCGGCACTTCTGCTCTGGCGGGGCAAGGACCCCTTTGAAGCGCCCTTTGCCGAGACCGCAGAGACTCTCTGGCTGCCCCTTCTGACGGCCCTGGGGGAGGAAGGAGCGTGATTTCTGTGCAAGCCTTTGACCCCTTACATACCCCCCTTGAGGGCACCTTGCTGATGGAGGCCAGCGCAGGAACGGGTAAAACCCATACCATTGCCAGTCTTTTTGTCCGGCTTGTGCTGGAAAAGGCCCTGGAGGTGGATCGCATTCTGGTGGTGACCTTTACGGAGGCGGCCAGCGCGGAGCTGAAAGAGCGGATCTATGCAAGGCTTTCCGATACCCTGGCGGCCATGGAAGGCCGGCCGTGCAAGGAAAGTTTTTCCGAAGAAATGGGCCAACGCCATGGGAGGGATCCAAAGGCAAGGCTGAAGATTCTTACGGCCATCCGCAATTTTGACCGCGCTTCCATCGGTACCATCCATGCCTTCTGTTACCGTATGCTCCGGGAAAACCGTTTTGAATCCGGTCTGCGTTTTGATGCAGGCCTGGTCACGGAGGCAGGGGTATTGCGTCAGAATGCGGCGGATGACGTATGGCGAAAGGAGATGGCCTGCCTTGATGAAAGGGTGGCTGCCCTCTGGGTCCGGAATCTCACTCCAGAGCGTCTTGCCATTCTGGCCGGGCGGTACGGAGGGCCGGATACCCATCTCACACCCCATGGCGATATGCCGGATCTTCTGCCGCTTGTGGGGATGCTCAGTCTCTCAGAGGAAAGGGTGAAGGAAATCTGGCGGGAAGACCGCAAGACTCTCTGCACGCTTTTGCGGACGGACACCCGTCTGAATCGGAACATTCTGCGGTCTGCAACCCTGGAGAAGGGATTCAGGGAGTTGGATGCCTGGAGCCTGGGGCTGCGGACAGCCCTGCCGGATATCCTTGGAAAATTATCTCCCTGGGAAATGCAGCGGGCCACGAAAAAAGGTGCTTCCACGCCCCAAAGCCCCCTGTGGGAGGCCTGCGGAGCCTTGCAGGAGGCCCGAAAGACCCTGGATGAGGCCTCTGATCTGGCCCATGCCCTTTTCATGAAAACCAGGATTCAGGCCGTGCGGCTGCGGGAGACCGAGCTCAAGGAAGAGGCCGGGCTTCTCACCTTTGATGACCTTCTCGTGCGGCTTAGGGATGCGGTGCTGAGGGATGGACAGGAAGGCATGTGCCAGCGGATCCGGGAGCTTTTCGGCGCTGCGCTCATTGACGAATTCCAGGATACGGATCCTGTGCAGTATGCCATTTTTGACCGGGTTTTTGGGGAATCCGGCCTGCCCCTTTTGCTCATCGGAGATCCCAAACAGGCCATTTACGCCTTTCGCGGAGCCGATGTCTTTGCCTATCTGGAAGCTGCGCGTAAAAGCCGGAACCGCTACACCCTGGATCGCAACTGGCGGTCGGATCCTGCGCTCATTGATGCGGTGAACCGGATTTTCAGCAAAAACCCAAAGGCCTTTGTCCTGGATGCCATGGAGTTCATTCCTGTACAGGCTGCGGACAAAGAGAGGGAGGTCTTTACGGATCCTGAAAATCCCGAGGCCTTTACCTTCTGGCTTGGGGAATCTCCGGACGGGGAAGGCCTGACCGTGGACGGGTTGCGGCGTCGGGCCCTGGGGGCTGTGTCCGATGAAATGGTCCGCTTGCTGGAAGGCGGCCTGACGCATGCGGTTCGGATGGGGGAAAGGGGGCTTGGGCCTGGGGATATGGCGGTTCTGGTGCGCAGCAACCATGAAGCCCTCCTGACCCGTAATTTTCTTTCAGAGCGAGGAATTCCTGCGGTAATCCATTCCGATGGCAATGTCTTTGACAGCCCGGAAGCCGAAGAATTGTTCCTGCTCCTGTCCGCCATGCTTCAACCCTGGGATGGCGCCAGGCTGCGGCGGGCGCTGGCAACGGAGATGCTGGGTTTTACCCTGAAAGATATCGACCTTCTGAACAAAGACGAGGTTGTCTTCCATGGTCAGGTCCGTTTTTTTCTGGAGGCTCGGCGTCTCTGGCGGGAGCGGGGTGTTTTGCGCATGCTGACGGACTTGTATGAGAGGGGAGGTGTGCTGGTCCGGGTTGCGGGTCTCTTTCAGGGCGAGCGTCGGGTGACCAACCTCTTGCACCTTGCAGAGCTTCTTCACACTGCGGAAAATCAGGAAAAGCGGGGACCAGAGGTGCTGCTTCGCTGGTTTGAGAGGCAGCGGGATTCTTCCCTGCCTCGTCGCGTGGAAGCGCCCTTGCGCCTGGAGAGTGATGGGGAGCGGGTGCGGATTCTCACGGTGCATCGATCCAAGGGGCTGGAATTTCCCATTGTGTTCTGTCCCTTTCTTTACACGGGAAGTGATATTCTCGATCCCGGTGTCAACCCGGAAAAGGTGCTGGTTTTCCATGATCCGGAAAGGGGACAGGGGCTTTGTGTGGATTTTGGCGGATCAGGGGAGAGAAGCCGGGAAGAGGCCCTGGCCCGGAAGGAAGCCCTGGCGGAGCAGACCCGGCTTTTATACGTGGCCCTGACCCGCGCCCGTCATCGGGTGTATGCGGTCTGGGGCCGGATCCGACGGGTCCGGGGTCGGGCTGCGGCCTGGGTGCTTCATGGGGTGGAAGGGGCGCTTCCGGATGCTTTGGAGCTTGAAAAGGATATGATGGACCTTGCCCAACCCGGCGTTCTGGGGTGCAGGCCGCTGCCCGAAGACAGGGGGATGCGCTGGACGGCCCAGGCCGGAGATTTGCAGGCCCTTATGGCCTGTGCGGCCCCATCGCTGTCCCAGGATGCTTTCCGGATCAGCAGTTTTTCTTCCCTTGTGGCGGGAAGGTATATGGATACCGCAGCGGACCGGGATGGGATCTCTTACATGGCGCAGCGGGAAACAGGGCGTCCTGAAGGCGGCATCGCCGCCTTTCCTGCAGGAACCCGGGCTGGCACCTTCATGCATCATGTGTTTGAAAATCTGGACTTCACAGGCAGTCCCCTGCACTGGCAGGCTGTGGTGGAAAAAAGCCTTGGCATTTACGGCTATGACGGAACCTGGACACCTGTGATCTGCGACATGGTGGACAAGGTGATGCGTCTATCCCTTGGGGAGGGCGGTTTTTCTTTAAAGGAGGTGGCGCCCGGGGCCCGGATCCGGGAGTTGGATTTTTATTTTCCCCTGAACATGCTGGATTCCAGGGATATTTCCCGCTGGGTGCGGGAAATCACGCAGGAGGCCTGCGATTTTATTCCGGAACAACTGGAAAGGCTTCAGTTTTCAAGGACCAGCGGCTATCTGCGGGGGGTGATGGACCTTGTTGTTTACCATGGGGGCCAGTACTTCCTTTTAGACTGGAAATCCAATTATCTGGGGGAAAGCCCAGGGGATTACGGGCCGGAAATGCTGAAAAGGGAGATGGCCGCCCACCTGTACACCCTTCAGTATCATCTGTATGTACTGGCCCTGGACCGCTACCTTTCCCTGCGCCTTGAAGACTATGATTATGAAAGGGATTTTGGCGGGGTGGCCTATGTCTTTCTCCGGGGTGTGGATCCGGATGCCGCTCCGGGATGCGGGCTTTTTTTTGAAAAACCGCCCGCGGAAAGAATCCGGCAGATGGGTCGTTGGATGATGGCTGAAGGTCTGATGAAGACGGAGGAATAGGCAAGGGGGTTTTGGGGAACCAGGCCCGGAAAACAATGAAAAAAAGAGAAAAATCAAAGGTTGATGATGGCCATCGTTGAAAGGTATGAAACGTTTTTGTTTGATCTGGATGGCACGCTGACAGATCCGAAAGAAGGTATCACCCGGTCCGTTCAGTACGCCCTGAACAGAATGGCGGTTCAGGAAGAGGACCTTGAGGGACTGGTCCGGTTCATTGGACCGCCGTTAAAGGAATCCTTTGAAAGGTATTATGGGTTCAGCGCGGCCGAGGCCGTGCAGGCCATTGGGTATTACAGGGAATATTTTCAGGCCAGGGGTATCTTTGAAAATTTTGTCCTGGAGGGTATGGACAGGATTCTGGCCCGGCTGATGGAAAAGGGCAAAGGGCTTTTTGTGGCCACATCTAAGCCCACGGTCTTTGCGAGAAAAATTGCAGACAGATTCGGACTTTCTCCCTATTTCACGGAAATCGTGGGCAGTGAGCTGGATGGGAGGCGTTGTGAGAAGGCGGATGTGATCCGCCATATTCTGGATCACCATGGCATCCGTAAGGAAAAGACCCTGATGATTGGCGACAGGGAACATGATATCCGGGGTGCCTTGAAAAACGGCATGGATTCCCTTGGGGTTGGCTTCGGGTATGGCAGCCAGGAAGAGCTGGAAGGCGCAGGCGCGGATTATTATGTGGAGACCATCGGGGCCCTTGAGCGGCTCTTGTTCGGATAAAAATCCTCATGCAAGGTGCGTTCTGCGCATACGCGGGGTATTTCCCGTGAAGGGGGAGAGTGCAAGACAGGAGCCAGCCTTTGGAAAAGCTTGAAGTCTTTGATCCGGGAAAGGATGGGGATCTGGCCGTTTTTTTCCGCATGCGGCCTCTGGACACGCACCTTGCGGCCCTTTTTCAGCGCATGGATCCGGACATGGATCCCCTTTTGGGTCTTGCGGTGAAAATTCTTTCCGCCCGCACCCGGGAGGGGCATGTGTGTCTGGATCTGGCGGGCCGGGATGGAATCTGGCCCAGGGCCCTGCGCATGGCGGGCATGGAAGCGAGTCTGGATGCCTGCCGCAGGAAGATGGCGACCTCCTCCCTTGTGGGAGAGAGGGCGGAAGAGATCCGGCCCCTTATTCTCGCAGGGAATCGTCTGTACCTGCGCCGGTATTTCCGGGCGGAGTCCGGGCTTGCCGAAGGGCTTCTGAAGCGGGCCAGGGAGGATGTGCATTTACCGGATGCCGTTGCCCTGAAAGAAGCCCTGGATCGGTTTTTTCCAGGCCAGCCTCAGGGGCCTGTGAACATGCAGGTGATTGCGGCCTTTGCAGCGACGAGAAAGAAGCTCTGCGTGGTGGTGGGAGGACCCGGAACGGGAAAAACCACCACCGTGTGCCGACTGCTGGCGACCCTGTGCAGCCTTGTTCATCCCCTGCCCGAGGTGGTGCTGGCCGCACCCACGGGTAAAGCCGCAGGCCGCCTGGCCGCCTCCATAACAGCGGGCAAGGTGGGTCTGGGCGGGCTTGGGGAAGGTCTTCTTGCCGCCATCCCTGAATCGGCTTCTACCCTGCACCGGCTTCTTGGCGCAGGGCAGGGGGGCAGGTTCCGTTATCACAGAGACAATCCCCTTTCCGCAGACCTGGTGGTGGTGGATGAGGTTTCCATGGTGGATCTTTTTCTCATGGCCCGTCTGGTGGAAGCCCTGAAACCCCAGGCCCGCCTCATTCTTCTGGGGGATCGTTTTCAGCTTTCCAGCGTGGCGCCGGGAGCGGTGCTGGGGGAAATCTGCAAAGGCGCTGTTAATCAGAAATCCGTGGCCTTTGCACGGGATTTTGAAAGCACCATGGGCGAATCTCTCAGGGATCTGCCCGTTCATCCACGGGTTCCGGTTATGGCCGATTGCGTGGTGGAGCTGACCCAGAGCTGGCGCTTTGACGCCGCAGGAGGTATTGGCCAGCTGGCCTGCGCCTTGAATGAGGGCTGCAGCGAAGGGGTGAGGCGGATGCTCATCCAGGAAAAAAGTGCGGGGGTCTGCTGGTGTCCTTTGGTGGGGCCTGGGGACCTGGAAGCCATACTTGGGCCTTGGGTAAAGGAAGGGTTTGGCGATCTGATGCAGGCCGAGGATCCGGAATCCGGTTTTGCGGCCCTGGAGCGTTTCCGGATTCTCTGTCTTCTGCGGGAAGGCCCTTTTGGCGTGGAAGGGCTGAACAGCCTTGCAGAAGGGATTCTCAGAAAAGAAGGCTTCTTGCGGATGGCGGCTCCCTGGTACGCGGGACGTCCGGTGATGGTGGGCCGGAATGATCCTGCAACGGGTCTTTTCAACGGAGACGTGGGCATAACCCTGAAAGATGGAAAAACCGGAGAGATTCGGGTGTATTTTCCCTGGGAGGGGGGGGGATTCCGGGCTTTTCATCCCCTGCGGCTTCCGGATGTGGAAACGGTTTTTGCCATGACCGTACACAAGAGCCAGGGCTCGGAGTTTGACCGGGTGCTCCTTGTGCTTCCGGATCGGGATACGCCGGTTCTGACCCGTGAGATCCTCTACACGGCTGTGACACGGGCAAGGCAGAAGGTGGTGCTGGCGGGCGGGGCGGAGCTCTTGGCCCTGGGTGCGGGTCGGACCATACGCCGGGCTTCGGGCCTGGGTGAAACCCTGTGGCGGGTTCAGGCAGAATGAAGAAGACCTTACGGAAATACCTATCCCATGGGGAGGGTGAAGGGAGCGGGGGGAAGGCGCAAGTGCCGGGTGGGGATGCATTCATCAAAAAACCGTCATGATGCCCATGCATGGAGAATCATGACGGTGAGGGTGTTGGGGGGCTGTGCTCAGGTCTGGATGAATTCGGTTTTTTCCAGTGCAAGCTCAATGTGAAATTTCTTGCCGTTCACGTGGAAGACCATACGGCGGTTGTCCCGGTAATCGCAGTCCAGAATCAGGGTGATGGCGGAGTTGAGGGCAAGGGCCTTGGGTTGGCCGCAGAAGCTTGAAAGCTGGAATTTATCTTCCACGGTGCGCATGAGCAGACCCATGATTTGGTTGGTCATTTCACCGATGCTGTCTGCCACCTCGTTGGAAGTATAATCCTTGGCCAGCTCGTCCTTGGGAATCCCCATGCTGGTCATGTAGTGGGTGTAAAGCTCCATGGAGGCGGCCCCGGAAAAATTCATGACCACCAGTCCGTTGTAGTCCCCGGTGAACTGCACAAAGCAGCCGATCTCAGGTTTCATGGTGACTTTGGGAATTTCCTGGAATGTGGTGGAATATTTGATGGGGAGCTTGGTGCTGGACTCCAGTACATGACGGGTTGCCTTGCAGAGGATAAGGGCTATCTGATCTATGGTGGAAAGTTTTTTTTCCGTATCCATAAAGGAAAATCCTTTTTTCCGGTGTAAAGGTTGGGGACATTTTACGGTATAAAATCTAAAAAACGGAAGAAGCATAGCGTAAAAAGCAAAGGATTTCCAATGGAAAACCATGGAGGGGCAAAGACCTGCTGAGGCCCATTGCGGTTCAGGAGGTGCTGGTCAGCCTTCCCCAAGGATGGTTTTGGCGGCATACCGGGCCGTGAGAATGGCTCCCCCGAGGAAGGTGCCTTCCAGGGCTCCCCTGCCGTGCATGTTGCCGCCTCCGAATCCTGCGGTTTCACCAACGGCAAAAAGGCCTGGGATGGGTTGATTGCCGAGATCCAGTACCCGGCTTTGCAGATCCGTACGGATACCGCCCAGGGATTTGCGGGTGAGGATGAAGGTTTGGATGGCCATGAGGGGGCCTGCTGCGGGATCGAGGATTTTCTGAAACTTGCAGATGCGCAGGCGATCGCCCTTGTATCTGCGACTGATGGCGATGCGGCGGAGCTGGTCGTCGGTGAAAAAGGCGGAACCCCAGTCAATCTGACGGTCATATTCCCGGATGCCCTGCTCCATGGCCTTGAGGTTGAGGGGGGGTTCCGGAGCCTTTGCCTGCATTTTGCGGGCAAGTTCTCCCAGAGTGGAGGCGGTGAGTACCTCGTCGGATTCCTGGATGAGGCGGTCGGTAAGCTCCTTGTTGCCAAAGAGCAGCTCTTTGATCATGCGGAAAAATTTTCTGTGGCGGAAGGCTGTCATGTAGTCGCATCCGGATACGGCCAGCTCCCTGAGGGCAATCCTGCGATTGAGAATGAGCCAGGAAAAGGATTCCTTTTCCCGGCAGAGACGCTCCACAAGGTAGCCCGTATCCGTGTACCCCATGAGGGGCAGGGGGCCGATGCGTTCTCCCCTGGCATTGAGCCAGAGGGCGGATCGCGGCGGCACCAGGCTGAGGCCGTGGTCTTCCTGCAGGCTTCTGGGATAGGGGATGCCTGCGGCGTAATGCCACTGGCGATCCAGGTGATCGAGCCTTGCGCCGATGGCGGCTGCGGCCTCATGGAGGCGACCATCGGCAAAACGGTGGCTTCCGTTTAAAAGCCTTTTGGGAATGGTGCTGAGGTGGGCAGGCCAGTGCTTGCGGACCTGGGAGAGATCGCCCCCGCAGATGCCCCCCGCAGCGAGGATAACCCGGCTTCCCTGGGCTTCAAAGGGCCTGCCCGTACCCTGCATGGTGCCTGTGCATCCGGTAATGACGCCGCCTTCCATGCGGAGGTTTTCCACGCGGTGTCCAAAACGGAGGGTGAGGCGCTGGCGGTTGGGATGGGCTTCCATGCGTTTGAGGATGCATTCCATGATGCGGTGCCCCGTACCCCAGGCAATGTGCCAGCGGGGAAGGGAATTGGCCGTCTGGAGCATGCCCCTTTCCGGCCAGTTCACCACAGGCAGGAAACGGATCCCAAGGTCTGTGAGAAAATCGTAGATGTCTTTTCTGGAGTTTTCCACATAGGCCTTGGCCCAGGCTCTGGACCAGGTTTCGTCTTTGCGGAACCGGGCCACCCGTTTCCAGTCTTCCCAGGCCACCTCCGGAGTGTCCGGAATCCCCATGCGTTTCTGCAGTGGGGTGTTTACGGCGCAGATGCCCCCAAAGGATTCCCTGGCAAGGCCACCCAGCCGTTCTTCCCGGTCCCGGTCGAGGATGAGCAGGGAAAGGCCGCTGTCCAGAAGCTCCAGAGCGCTTACGAGGCCGGCAATGCCACCGCCGACAATAATGACATCGCTTTTATAGACAGGTGCTGGGGCAAACATGGTCGGGCTTCCTTATATTTATGATACGCACACAAAGGATCGTATACAATAAACCTTTTGCCATGGCTTCCTGGAAAGCCCTCCGTCTCTGGCGGAATGGATTTTTCAGTATAAAATGAAAGACACGATAAGGATGCTGTTCACGCTGCCCCATCCCTGTGTTATTGTCAATAGCTTTTGGGTTTCTGTGGGTCTTTGCGCGGCGCAGGGCGCAGGGCTTTGGGGTATCTCTGCGATGCGGAGCGTGTATGAAGAATCCTTTGTTTGATAATTATCGCGCCCTTGTGGTCCGGGTGGAACAGCGCCTGGAGGAGATCCGCAGGCAGGCAGGTCCCCTCATGGTCTGCCGGAAGGGGTGCCATGGCTGTTGCAGACATATCACGGTTTTCAGCGTGGAAGCCTGTATCCTGGCCGAGGCCCTGGCCGGATTGTCCGAGGACAGAAGGCGGGTCATCCGGAGTCGGGCCAGGCAGGCGGATGCGGATGGGGAATGTCCCCTTTTGTGGGAGGGGGCTTGTGCGCTTTATGCGGCCCGGCCCATCATCTGCCGGACCCATGGTTACCCTCTGGTGATTGAGGATGAGGAGGGGGCTTTTGTGGATTGTTGCCCCCTGAATTTTTCGGATAATATGACAGCTGCGGTGTCCATGGCCCTGGCCCTGGAGCCTTTGAATCGCACCCTTGTGGCTGTCCACGCGTTGTTTCTGAGGGAAAGCGGCATGGAAGGCAGGCTTGCGGCCAGAATGAGTGTGGCTGAAGCCCTGCTCCTGCCATGGCCGCTGACGGAAAGGTTTGCATGAGTAAGGAAGTGGTGATCAGTGAAAGGGGGGCCGAAGCCCTGGAAAGGCGGCATCCCTGGGTGTTTTCCGGTGCTGTGCGCGGGGTGAGGGGAAACCCCGGAATGGGAGAAACCGTGGCCCTGCTGGATGCAAAGGGCCGCTGGCTGGGTTGGGGGGCATACTCGCCCGCATCCCAGATCCGGGTGCGGGTCTGGACCTTTGATCCTGAAGAAAGGGTGGATGGTCTGTTTTTTGAGCAGCGGATTCAGGCTGCCCTTTCGCTGCGTTCGGGGTTTTATCCCAATGGTTCGGTGACGGCCCTGCGTCTTGTATCCGGAGAATCGGACGGTCTGCCCGGACTCATTGTGGATCGCTATGACAAGGTGGCGGTCTGTCAGTTTCTTTCCGCAGGTGCCCATCGGTGGAAGGCGGAGATTGTTTCGGTTCTGGCAACTCTTCCGGGCATTGAAAGTGTGTATGAGCGTTCCGATGCGGAGGTGAGGAAAAAGGAGGGGCTTTGCCTGGAAAGGGGTCTTTTGCATGGACCTGAACCGGAAAAACGGGTGGAGATCCGCGAAGGCCGTCTGCGTTTCTGGGTGGACATACGGGAAGGTCATAAAACGGGGTTTTATCTGGACCAGCGGGAAAACCGCAGCCGGGTGATGGCCCATGCCTCGGGCATGCGGGTGCTCAATGCCTTTTCCTATACAGGTGGTTTCGGGATTGCGGCCCTGGCGGGGGATGCGGCCAGGGTGGTGAACCTGGATGCCTCCCGTGCGGTTCTGGATATGGCGGAAGACAACCTGAGGCTGAATGGCGCTTGCGCCGATGCCATGGAGAATGTGGAAGGCAATGCCTTTCAGGTGTTAAGGGCTTTCCGGAATGAGGGGCGTCTTTTTGATGTGGTGGTGCTGGATCCTCCCAAGTTTGCGGAGTCCAGAGCCCAGCTGAACCGGGCGGCCAGGGGATACAAGGATATCAATATCCTGGGGATGCAGCTTCTTGCACCCGGAGGACTTCTGTTCACCTATTCCTGTTCCGGCGCCATGCATACGGATCTGTTTCAGAAGATTGTTGCGGATGCGGCCCTGGATGCGGGCCGTGAGGGACGTATCCTGCGACGGATGGCGGCGGCGCCGGATCATCCCGTATCCCTGAATTTTCCCGAAGGCGAGTATCTGAAAGGGCTGATGGTTCAGCTGGTTTGAGTCTTTGCAACAAAAACCGTTTTTTTTAGTGAGGAAGCCAATATGGAAAAGATTTGCGCCCTGGGCGTTCTGGATGGTCGTTACCGGAGACTGACCGAGGATTTAAGGGATATTTTTTCCGAATACGGTCTCATCCGCCACCGCCTTGTGGTGGAATTGCGCTGGCTGCGCTTTCTGGTGGAGCGCCTGAAACTTGTGCGTCTTTCTCCGGAAGAGCTGGATCGCATGGATGGCATGCTTGCGGATTTCGGACCGGAAGAAGCCTTGAAGATCAAAGCCATTGAGCGGGTGACCAATCACGATGTCAAGGCTGTGGAATATTATATCAAAGAAAGGCTTGAAGGCCTGGGCCTTGGAGACGCCAGGGAATGGGTGCATTTTGCCTGTACGTCCGATGATATCAATAACACAGCCTACGCCCTGATGCTCAGGGAAGGCCGGGATTTCATTCTTGCCCGCGGCCAGGAGGTACTGGAGGCCCTGGAAGGTCTGGCCCGAACAACCCGGAGTGCGGCCATGATGAGCCGTACCCATGGTCAGCCTGCAACGCCCACCACCATGGGCAAGGAAATGGTCAATTTCGCCTGGCGCCTGCGTGAAGAGATGAAAGGCCTTCGGGCTGTGGAAATCGGGGCCAAGATGAACGGTGCGACGGGCAATTTCAACGCCCATGCCGCAGCCTTTCCGGAAGTGGACTGGATTGGCGCTTCCGAGGTTTTTGTTTCGGAGTACCTGAAGGTGAGTCCTCTGCTTTATTCCACCCAGATCAACCCGAACCACAGCATTGCCCAGGTTCTTCATGCCATGGTGCGGATGGCGGGGGTGCTTATGGATCTGGATCGGGACATGTGGGGGTATATCAGTCTTGGGTATTTCCGGCAGCGTCTCAAGGAAGGAGAAGTGGGTTCCTCCACCATGCCGCACAAGGTGAATCCCATTGATTTTGAAAACGGCGAGGGCAATCTCGGTCTGGCCGTGGCCCTGATGGAGCACATGGCTTTTAAGCTTCTTCAGAGCCGTTTTCAGCGGGATCTCACGGATTCCACGGTGCTGCGGAACATGGGGGCCCTGTTTGGCTACATGACCATCGGATGCCGCAACACCCTCAAAGGCCTGGGTAAGGTGGCTCTGGATCCTTTGCGCCTGGAAGAAGATCTGGCTGCCAATCCTGAGCTTCTCGCCGAGCCCGTGCAGACCGTGATGCGGGTGTATGGGGAGGAAAATCCCTATGAAAAACTCAAAGAGCTGACCCGGGGCCGGAAAATGACCCTGGAGGACTTTGGGCGTCTCATCGACTCCCTTGAAAAGGTGCCCGAGGAAGCCAAGGCCGGGTTGCGCAGACTGACACCCGCAGCCTATGTGGGCCTTGCCGAGGCTCTGGTGGATCGCTATTTTTCAGAAAATGGCAAGTAAGGGCTTTTTTTAAGGCTTTATGTTTTTCGGGGTTCATCCGATGAGGGAGAAAATGTTTTTTTGATTGGACGCTTTCATCCCATTGGCCGTTTGCGGAGGTTCAGAATGAAAAAAAGCCATGTATGGGGCCTTGTGCTGGGTGTTTTTTTTCTTTTCTCACATACGGGCGCTGCGGCTGAGGCCTTAAATACCCTGGTGGTCCTGAGGGACGGGCACCATATCCGCTCCCTTTATTTTGACGGGCCAGCCCAATACAGTGAGGAAGGACTTCCCCTCTACGACACTTCCCGCCGTGTGCGGGACCTGAACATCGCAGCCTTTCGTTTCACCAGAGACGGAAAACGTTTTTTTGTGCCCCTGGAAACGGCCAGCCGGGAGTTTGCCCAGGTGGAGCTTCTGGGTCTTCCCGGTCCTTCCCATGACAATCTTTCCCTGCGCATCACTCCCAGAAAGGGTGAAGCCTTTGAGGTGGAAAGGGCCACCCTGGTCCGCCATGTGGGGGATGAGTATCCGGCCCATGAAATTGAGATTGAAAAGTTCATGGCCCATGAGGACGCCTGGCGGCGGGATTTTCTTCCCATGGCTGCGGTGCGGGAAATTCATTTTGTAAGCCGGGAAAAGAAAAAGGAAGCGCTTACCGAAGAACGGGTGCTGGTGGGACCGGCCCTTTCCGGGGATGGGCATTCCGTAGAAGCGCTGACCGGACTTCTTCTGGCCATGGCCAAAACCGGAGGGCAGGCGGGCCGCTTGAGCTTTGACATCCGTTTTGATGTGAATTCCGCCAACCTGACCCCGGCTTCCCGTGTGGTGCTGGATCGTCTGTCCGCAGCTCTTAAAGATCCCCGGCTGGGGGGAACCCGGTTTCGCCTGGGCGGTCATGCGGATTCCACGGGTCAGGCGGCCCATAACCTGGCTTTAAGCCGCAGGCGTGCGGAAAGCGTGCGCACCTATCTTGTGCAGCAGGGGGGCATTGAAGCCTTCCGTCTGGAGGCCACCGGGTATGGGGATACAAGGCCTGTGGCTTCCAACAGAACGCCCGAAGGCCGGAAAGCCAACCGAAGGGTGGAAGTTGAATTTTTGTCACCGGGCTAGGAGGCGGGGGCTCGCCCATACAAAAATGTATTGGATACGGGGTAAATAAGGACTTTTTTGTTGTGTTTGTGTGGGAACCCCAGGGGCCATCTGTCTGGAATCCGATCTGATTCCAGGCAGATGGCCTTTTTTTAATGTCTGGCATGTTTCGTGAACGGCTTATTTTCCGGATATGAAAGAGGGGAGGGCATGTGTTCCAGGAAAATAGCGGACCCGAAGCCATGGCGTGTATCAAGGACCCCGGAGCCTTTCTTCTGCCAGGCATCCGGTCAAAAATTCTGAAAAAAGGGAG
The DNA here is from genome assembly GCF_034006065.1 of Desulfobotulus sp. Classification (NCBI taxonomy): domain Bacteria; kingdom Pseudomonadati; phylum Thermodesulfobacteriota; class Desulfobacteria; order Desulfobacterales; family Desulfobacteraceae; genus Desulfobotulus; species Desulfobotulus sp. The sequence continues at coordinate 116,822 of NZ_JAVETM010000005.1, forward strand.
TCGCCATGTGGTGCAGTGGGGGGGGCTGACCCTGCATTCTGCCTTCCAGCCGGTGTACAGCCTGGCCCACAAGCGCATTGCAGGTTTTGAAGCCCTGGTGAGACCTGTGGGAAAAGATGGCAGGCCCATGCCGCCGCCGGATTTTTTCAGAGGGCTTTCCACGGATGCTCTGGTGCTGGCGGATCGCCTCTGTCGTGGCCTGCATGTGGCCAATTTTCAGGCTTTCCGTCAGCCGGACACCTGGCTTTTTCTCAATGTGGCCACGGAGGTGGCTGTGCATGCCGGACGCTATGGGGCTTTTTTTGCGGAACTTCTGGATGCCTATGGTCTGGCTCCGGCCTCTGTGGTGGTGGAGGTGGTGGAGGATCCTTCGGATGATCCTGAGCGCATGGATGCGGGCATCTCCTTTTTCCGGGATCTCGGATGCCTCATTGCCATGGATGATTTTGGGACGGGTGCTTCCAATTTTGAACGTATATGGCGTTTTTCTCCCCATATTGTGAAGCTGGAAAGGGGAATGATTGCCCGGGCGGGAAAGGAGCCGCGCACCCGGCGCATGCTGCCGGGCATTGTATCCCTTCTGCATCAGGCAGGCGCTCTGGTGCTGGTGGAAGGCATTGAAACGGAGGAGGAGGCCCGCATTGCCATGGCTGCGGATGCGGATCTGGTTCAGGGATATTTTTTCGGGAAACCCGATGGGAACATGCCTGGGACTTTTCCTGATTTTGACGGTCTTTTTGATCGGAGCAAGGGAGAAGCCATGGTCAGGGAAGCCCTGTGGCGGGAAAAAAACAAGGCCCTCATGGCGGCCTTTTCCCAGGCTCTGGAGACCCTTGTCTCCGGAGCAACACCGGAGGCGGCCTTTGACGGGCTTTTGCGGGATCCAAGGATTCTGCGGTTTTACCTCCTGCGGCCTTCGGGTGTGCAGGTGGGTCCCACCCTGGTGGCTGCGGG